>NZ_WFVX01000111.1:0-4323 GCF_015491435.1 Thermosulfurimonas sp. | reverse complement strand
GCCAGCAACTCCTCCACGTCCTCCAGGGCCTTACGGTGATCGGCCATCACATGGAGGGCGTAATAATCGGCCAGGTCCGGATAGATCCCGTAGGCGGCAAACCCGGCCCCCAGACCATTCCCTCTCTCCTCCTGACAGCAGATGGACCGGATGATGATCTCCCCGGGGATCAATTCCCCCTTGCGATGGATCACTCCGGAAAGTCCACAGCCCGAAATATCCTTGCTAAGCCCCCGTAGATGGTTCATGGCTATTCCCCCGCGTGTTTTACCCCCAGGATTTGCATTTCGGTTTCCGTAAGCCCCACCGCCCGCAGTTTATCCCGGTTCCCCCGCAGGCTCTCGATGGAATTAAGCCCCATGGCCCCGAGCATCTCCTTCATCTCGTGAGCCCAGCCGTAAACCAGGTTATAGATCTTTTCGTAAGCCACCTCCGGAGGAAGCCGTTTGATGAGTTTCGGATCGTTGGTAGCGATACCCCAGGGACACTTCCCGGTGAAACAGTGCTGGCACATGGTGCACCCGCAGGCGATCAGCGCCGGGGTTCCGATATAAACCGCATCCGCTCCCAGAGCGATGAGCTTGATCACATCGGCGCTGCAACGGATACCGCCGGAGGCGATCACCGAGGCCCAGTTACGGATGCCCTCCTGACGCAGCCTTTCATCCACCGCCGCCACCGCCAGCTCGATGGGGATCCCGATGTAGTCGCGGAACATGGTGGGAGCAGCTCCGGTGCCTCCCTTGAGCCCGTCGATTACCACCGCATCCGCCCCGGCCCGTACGATTCCGGAGGCGATAGCCGCCACGTTATGCACCGCGGCGATCTTTACGAAGACCAGTTTCTGGTACTGTGTGGCCTCCTTGAGGGCAAAGATAAGCCCCCGCAGATCCTCGATGGAATAGATGTCGTGGTGAGGGGCCGGAGAGATGGCGTCGGAGCCCACCGGGATCATCCGGGTCTTGGAGATCTCCTCGGTGACCTTCTCTCCGGGAAGATGCCCGCCGATACCGGGCTTGGCCCCCTGTCCGATCTTGATCTCAATGGCCACCCCGGCCTGGAGATAATCCACATGAAGCCCGAAACGCCCGGAAGCGCACTGGACGATGGTATTGCCGCCGAATTCATAGAGCGAGGCGTGAAGCCCGCCCTCGCCGGTATTGTAGAGGGTGCCCAGATCCCGGGCCGCCCGGGCCAGCCCCTGATGTACATGAAGACTTATGGCCCCGTAACTCATGGCCGCAAACATGATGGGAACTTCCAGTTTGATCTGCCGGGGCATGGGTTTCTTGAGACGGAATCCGCCCTCCCGCACCTCCACCTCCAGGGCATCCGGCCTGGGGCCTAGATAGGTGCGCAATTCCATGGGTTCCCTCAGGGGATCAATGGGAGGATTGGTAACCTGACAGGCGTCCAGGACCAGGTGATCGAAATAGGTGCGATAGGGAATATTGGAGCCGGTGGAGGTGAGGAGCACCCCGCCCTGATCGGCCTGTTTATACACGTTCTTGATGAACTCCGGCCTCCAGACCGCATGCGGTCGAAACTCGGAGGGGTTGCGGCGGATGACAATGGCCCGGGTGGGACACATGGCCTCGCAGCGATGACACCCCACACACTTGGTAGGATCCTCGGAGAGTTCCTTTTTTTTGGCGTCCCAGATGTGCGCTCCGTAGGTACATTCCCGCACACAGATCCGACACTGGATACACTTCTCAGGGTCCCTTTCGATGATGAAATCCGGAAAGAACTCGGCCCACCGGGGGACCTTCTTTCTGGACGCGCCCTTGGACTTGGCTTTCTCTCCCACCGCAAGCCTCCTTCTTTCTCCGATAATTAGAGCACTTTAATGGAATCTGTCCGGACTTTCAAGATTACCGCTATAATGAAACCCAGAATTTACCCGGAGGCCAGAAAAATGAAAGTGGAATACCGGGTCATCTACGGAGACACGGATACCGGTGGAGTCATGTACTACGCGAACTATCTGCGGCTCTTTGAGATCGGGCGCACGGAGCTCCTGCGCCGACAGGGGCTCACTTATCGGGATCTGGAGGAACAGCGCGGCTTGATCCTCCCGGTGGCGGAAGCCCACATTCGCTACCGGGCCCCGGCCCGTTACGACGATCTGCTGGAGATCCATACCCGCATAAGCGAGGTGCGTCCTCACCGGGTGCGTTTCGATTATCGAATCCTTCGGCAGGGTCGTCTTCTGGCCGAAGGCTATACCGTACACGCCCCGGTCTCCCGGGAGGGACGCTTGCAAAAATTTCCGCCGGATATCCTGGAGTTTCTCCAGACCTTAAGCCAGGAAAATCCCTCCGCCGGTTGACAGGTCTAGGTTGAATGTTATTATGCCGCCAAATTCCAAAAAGGAAGGGAGGGATATTCATTGCCTGGAGTAATCGTGCGAGAGGATGAGCCCTTCGAGCAGGCCCTTAAGCGTTTCAAAAAACAGGTGGAAAGAGACAAGATCCTTTCCGAGGTCAAGAAGCGGGAGTTCTACGAGAAACCCGGGGTGCGGCGACGCAAAAAGATCATGGCCGCCCGCAAGCGCATCCTCAAAAAACTTAAAAAGATGCAACAGTATGATTAATTGAATGCCGGGCGTTCTGGACAAACTCGAATGGCCCGGTCTTCTCCAGGAAATTAGGGCTTATCTGGCTACCGAGGCCGGAGAGGATCTGCTGGAGATCTTCTCTCCGGCCTTTTCTTTTGAGGAGGCCCTGGCCCGTCAGAACTTCTTTCAGGAACTGGAGGACTTTGCCCGAAGGACCGGTCTGAGCCGGCTCCCGGAGCTTCCCCGGTTGACCCCTCCGGTGCTCCGGGCGACCCGGGGCGGGATCCTTCTTCCGGAAGAACTCTATCTGATTCTGCGTTATCTGGAGACCGGCCGACTCCTTAAGGAACTCTCCTTTTTCCCGGACCTTTCCCGGCTCGAATTCCTGAGGCAGGAGCTTTCCTCGGCCCTAGAGCCCGGAGGGCGGGATCTCACCGACCGGGCTTCCCCGGAGCTCCGGGAGGCCCGGCGCCGGGCACGGCATTATTTCGAACGCTTACACCGGCTCATGGAGGATCTGCTGCGCTCCTACGCCCGGGCCGGAGTCCTGCAGGAGGAACACATCTTCCAGCGCAAAGGACGGCTGGTGCTTCCGGTGCGCGCGGAACACAAGAACCGGGTCCCGGGGATCCTTCACGATGTCTCCCAGTCCGGGGCCACGGTGTTCATTGAACCCGCCGAGGCCGTCCCGGTTTCCAACGAACTGGAGCTGGCCCGTCTGGAGGAGGAACGGGCCCGGCAGAAGGCCCTGGAAAGGCTCTCCCGCCTGGTGGAGGAGGAAGCCCAGGCCCTCAGGGAAGTGGAGGAGGCCGTGGCCCGGGTGGATCTGGGACTTGCGGCCCTGAACCTCTCCCGCCGCTACCGGGGCCGTTACCCCCGGCTCAAGCCCTCCGGTTCGCTCCGGCTTCTGAAGGCGGCTCACCCCTTCTTTTTCCTTCGGGGGGAGGAACCCGTGGCCAATGACTTCTTCCTCTCCCCGGAACGCCCCGTTCTCCTCATCAGCGGCCCCAATTACGGGGGCAAGACCGTGGCCACCAAAACGGTGGGGCTCTGCGTCCTTCTGGCTCAGGCCGGGCTGCCCATCCCTGCGGCCGAGGGGTCCGAAATTCCGGTCTTCCGGGAGATCCTGGCCGACCTGGGAGATGACCAGGGTCTGGAGGTGCACGAAAGCTCCTTTTCGGCCCATCTGCGCGTCCTGGCCAGGATCCTGGAGAAGGCCGGGCCGGGGAGTTTGGTCCTTCTGGATGAGCCCGGACGGGGAACCGACCCCCGCGAGGGAGGAGCCCTGGCCGTGGCCATCCTTGAAACCCTGGAGCATTCGGGCGCCCTGGTGGTGGCCACCACCCATTTCCCGGAGGTCAAACGTTACGCCGTCCTGAGTTCAAAAGCTCTCCCTGCCTCCATGGCCTTTGAACCTCAAACCCTGCGCCCCCTTTATCGACTGGTCTATGGCCTGCCCGGAGACTCCCACGGTCTGACCCTGGCCCGCACCTTCCTCCCTCCGGAGGTGGTGGATCGGGCCCGTCGCCTTTATTCCGGTTCGGAGGAAGACGGCCGTCTCTGGGAGAGGCTGCACCACCTGGAAGCCGAACTGGAAAAACAGAAGGAAGACCTGGCCGCGGAAAGGAAGGCCCTGGAGGAACAAAAGAGGAAATGGGAGGAGAAACGCCGACAGCTGGAAGAGGAACACCGGCTCCTGCGGGAGGAGCTGCGCCGGGAGGTGGAGAAACGTCTGCAAGGTCTCTCCCACCGGCTCCAGGAAC
>NZ_WFVX01000110.1:0-5977 GCF_015491435.1 Thermosulfurimonas sp. | reverse complement strand
CGTCATGTCCCAGAGCCAGAGGCCTCTCCTCTCCGAAACTCACCGTGGAGAGCCGATCCGGGGAAACCCCCAGATTGATCAGAAAACGCCGCACCTCCAAGGCCCGTTTCTCTCCCAGGGCCAGATTGTAATCCCGATCTCCCCTCTCGTCGCAGTTCCCCTGAAGTTCCACCTTATATTCCGGATGACGGAGGAGGAAACGGGCGTCTTCCTGGAGACGGGGGAGCATGTCGCGACGGATACGATAATCGTCGAAATCGAAGAAGATGGCCTTAAGCGGAGGGGTGCTGCGGCCGTAAATCTTCCAGCGTTCCTCCTGGGGAAGCCGGGCCGCTTTAGCCGCAGCCGCCTCCAGGGTCTCCTCGGTGAACCCCGGGGGCGGAGAAACCGCCTCGGGCTTCTCCTCGACCCGGGCCTGGGGTGCGGAGGGAGGCTTTACCTCTTCGGCGGCAGGGGACACCGGTTTCTCCGGCAGGGGACCGACCGGAACTTCCTTCTTGGCACAGGAAAAGAGCAGTAAAAGGATCGCCATCATCAACCCGAAGGATTTTTTCATAACCCTCCTCCTCATGGGTTTTAAGTATAACCGGTGAGATCCAGTTCCTGGAGAAAATCCCCGGTCCAGAATTCGAGCCGGGCCCGGAGGAGAGAGGTGATCCGGTAGAGCAACACCAGTTCCTGGTTGAGGACCGCGGTAACCCGGGCCATGGTCTCTTCGGGAATGCGGGCATAATGACGCCGGCAGAAATAATCGCGACAGAGCATGGGACGGGCCAGGATCTTGCACCCGAGCGGCCCCACAAAGAAACACCGCCCCGGGACCTCCCTTTCCCGGGGAAGTTCCACCCCGAGCAGACGATTGAGAAGAAGAATAAGCACCGTGCACTCGTTCTCCAGTCCTATTTTGCAGCAGCCCTGCCCCTCCTCCACGGTACAGAGATAGCACTCCCGAAAGGTCCCGGCCTGCTCCATGGTGCGATTGGAGTGCTCCACCGCCCGGCGATAGTGTTCCAGAAGCTCCGGGATTTCCGGATCGCCCAGGAAACTCTCCCCCCAAAGGGTATAAAGTTCCTCGGCCACGGCCATCTTCTCCTGGATGAGACGGGTAGGGTCCGGCCGAAGTTCCCTTAGATAACGCATAGTTCCTATTTACCACGACTTGGAGGTTGGGGGAAACCCCGTCCGGAGGTTTCGCAGATCCCGGAGAGGTGCTAAGTATAAGGCCCGACCGAATTACTAACCCTAAACCGCAGGGAGGAAAGACCATGCAGAGCATGACCGGCTTCGGCAGGGGCGAATATTCCGGCGAGGGCTTCCAGGTGCGGGTGGAGGTGAAGAGCCTCAACCATCGTTTTCTGGAGATCATCTGTCGTCTGCCCCGTCGTTATCAGATCCTGGAGGAAAGGATCCGGCGCGAGGTCCAGGACCGCTTTCATCGGGGAAGATTCGAGATTCAGGCCCGGCTGTTCGGGGTCCCTCCGGATACGGCCCGCATCTTCGTGGATCGGGGGCTTCTGAACCAGTATCTCCTTCATCTGCGTTCCCTGGCCGCAGAATACGACCTCGCCGGAGAGCTATCGGCCGGGGATCTCCTTCATCTCCGGGAGATCTTCGTTCAGGTGGAGGAGACGCCGGAAATCGAGACCCTGTGGTCGGAACTGGCCCCGGCCCTGGAGAAAGCCCTGGAGGAAGTGGCCCGAATGCGAGAGGAGGAAGGGGCCTACCTGCGGGAGATCCTCCTGGCCCATCTACAGGAACTAGATCGCTGGCTTGCGGCCATAGCCGAACGCAAGGAAACCCATCTCCGGGAGGCGCACCGCCGGCTGGAGGAACGTCTGCAGCGCCTCCTTGCGGACAGGGGACTGGATCCGATGCGGCTACATCAGGAGGCAGCCATCCTGGCCGATCGACTGGATTTTTCCGAGGAGCTGGACCGTCTTTACAGCCATCTTCGGCACTTTAAGGAAATCATGGCCTCTTCCGGCCCCCACGGGCGTAAGCTGGATTTCCTCTGCCAGGAGATGTTCCGGGAGATCAATACCCTTTCCCATAAGGCCTCCTCGGCGGAAATCTCCCATCTGGCCGTGGAGGTAAAGAGCGTAATCGAAAAAGTGCGTGAACAGGTGCAAAATCTTGAATAAACGGAATTTTTACCGAGCTCCGGCTCAAGGGTCGCTTTTTCGGAAGAATGGATTAAAGTAGTAGGGCCTATGCTTCGGATATATCGCTCGGAAAACGGTTTTCTGATTCCGGCGGAAAAACCCCTGCCGGGGACCTGGGTGGCGCTCGTGGCCCCCACCGAGGAGGAACTGCGCTTTGTGGAAACGCGCTTCGGTATCCTACCCGACTTCCTCAAGTACCCTCTGGACGAAGAAGAACGCCCGCGTATCGAGATCGAGGAGAAACAACTCCTCATCATCTTCCATATTCCGGACCCCCGCCACGAGGGGGATATCATCCGCTACGAAACCATCCCCCTGGGGATCATCATCACCGAGGAGGTGGTTCTCACCATCTGCCTCAAGGAAAACCTTCTTTTCGAGGAGATTCTGGCCCAGTCCGGGCGGGTTCAGAAGGTGGATCTGGAAAGGCCGGTCTCCTTTCTCTTTCTTCTTTTCTATTGTGTGGCCAACCTCTATCTGCGCTATCTGCGCCTCATCGATCGTCTGATCGAGGATTATGAACGGGAACTCTACCGTTCCTTTCGCAACCGGGAACTGGTCAAGATCCTGAGTCTGGAAAAGAGTCTGGTCTATTTCAGCACCGCCCTTAGGGGCAACGATGTGGTTCTCACCCGCATCCAGTCCGGACGCTATCTGCGTCTCACCGAGGAGGACCACGAGGCCCTGGAGGACATCCAGATCGAAAATCGTCAGGCCATCGAGATGACCAAGATCTATTCCGACATTCTCACCGGGACCATGGATGCCTATGCCTCCATCATCGGGAACAATCTCAACGTGGTGATGAAGTTTCTGACCGCGCTGGCCATTGTGCTGGCCATGCCCACCCTGATCTCCAGCATTTACGGCATGAATATTCGTCTTCCCCTCCAGAACAATCCCCACGCCTTCTGGATCGTGATGGGCATCTCCTTTGGGATCTCCATCCTCACCGCGATATACTTTGTCAAAAAGAGGCTTTTCTGAGCATGCAGATCGCCGGTGCCATAGTCCTGGGAATCCTGCAGGGGCTTACGGAGTTCCTTCCGGTCTCCAGTTCCGGGCACCTGATCCTGGCGGAAAATTTCTTCGGATTCCGGGGAGGGCTTTCCTTCGACGCCTTTATCCACCTGGGGACCCTGGGGGCGGTCCTTCTTTATTTCTGGAGGGACTGGTTATCCCTGCTGAAGGGTGTACGGGAGCCGGGCCCGGGGCGTCGGCTGTGGGGTCTTCTCCTGGTGGGTACCCTTCCCGGGGCTTTCGCCGGGGTACTTCTAGAGAATGCGGCCTCGCATTATTTCCGTTCGGCCTCTCTGGTGGCCGGGATGCTGATCCTCATGAGTCTGCCCATGATTCTGGGAGAGGTCCTGGGGAGAAAAACCAAAGGGTTCATGGATCTGGGACTCAGGGGAGCGTTCCTCATCGGGCTGGCCCAGGCCCTGGCCCTTATACCCGGCACCTCCCGCAGCGGCATCACCATCTCGGCGGCCCTGCTTCTGGGGCTACGGCGGGAGGAAGCGGCCAGATTCTCCTTTCTCCTCTCCGCGCCCATCATCGCCGGAGCCGGTCTTCTGGAGGGGATCAGGGCCTGGGTGGGAGGGTTTCCCCCGGTGCTCGTGTTCTGGGGCTGGTTCACCGCCTTTATTTCCGGGATCCTGGCCATCCATTTTCTCCTCCGCTTCCTGCGCACCCATACCCTTTATCCCTTTGTGGTCTATAGGGTCCTTCTGGGGGCGCTCATCTTCCTCCTGGCCTCACCGGCCCTGGCGGCACCCCCTCTTACCCGGGTGGTGACCCTCTTCACCGCCCAGGGTCCGGCGGAGCGCATCTTCGAGGATCATCCCCGCGGGGTTACCACGGGGCTACTTCTTCCCGGGGGCCGGTACGTCCTGGCGGCCTATCCGGAGGTCAAGGAAGCCGTGTTCATCGAGGCCCTTCTCCCCGGGGGGGAATCCCTCTCCGCCCGCCTGGCGGCTTACGATCCCTTTACCGAACTGGCCTTCCTGCAGCTTTCCCGGCAGGTGCCGGAGGTGGAACGGCTGCACTTCCTTTCCTCCTGGCCCGGGGCCGGAACCCGCATTTTCCTGGTCTCCGCGGTCGGAGGGAGGGGAGTCTATCCGGGGTGGGTCCTGAGGGCCCCGGCCCTCCGAAGGGTGAAGGGCTTTTTGCGGGCCGATCTCATGGAGGTCTTCCTTACCCGGAAGGTTTCCGGGCCTCTTTTCCTGCGGGATGGCACCTTCTGCGGCTTCTACGTCCAGAGTGCCCAGGCCTACGGAAGGGCCCTGGCCGAGGCCTCCTGGGTGATTAAACAGGCCTTCCGGAGATTTCGTGATCAGGGAAGGGTGGAGTGGGCCTGGCTGGGGGTGGAGGCCGTACCCGTATCCAGGGCCCTGGCGCAGACCCTGGGTTTATCTCCCCCCACCGGGCTTATCCTCACCCGGATATATCCCGATAGCCCTGCGGCCCGGGCCGGATTGAGGGTCGGAAAGACCCCCCTTGCGGTGGGCAATCAGCTCTATCCCCGCGGCTCGGACATCATCGTTCAGGCCGGAGGAATATCCCTCTCCAGCCCGGCCGATCTTCTGGATCTGGTGCTCTCCCGCCCCCCGGGAAGCACGCTCCGGTTAAAGATTTGGAGAAAGGGACATTTCCGGTATATTAGAATAAAACTCGCCAGGAGACCTCTGGAATGAAGGGAGATTGGCCTTTGGTTCAGGAAAACATTCAGATCCGCGGGCGTAATCTGGTCTTCTTCCGTCCGGAAAGCCTGGACCCGTTCCTTACCGGGGACAATAACAGTTTCCCCTTCTGGGCCCGGCTGTGGGAGGCAGCCATCGTGCTGGCCGATTTCGTGGCCACCCTTAAGCCTCCCCGCAAGATCCTGGAGATAGGAGCCGGGCTGGGGGTGCCGGGGCTGGCGGCCGCGGCCTTCGGCCACGAGGTCACCCTGACCGACTACGAAGACGTCCCCCTGGATCTCATCCGTCGTTCCGCCCGTCTCAACGGTCTTGAGGTTCGGGTATCCCGTCTGGACTGGCTGAACCCGGAAGATCTGGGAGAATTCGAGGTCATCATAGGAGCCGAGGTGGTCTATGCCGGGCGTCTCTTCCAGCCCCTTCTGGACATCTTCCGGCGCTATCTCCTTCCCGGGGGAGAGATCTATCTGGCCCACGATCGGGAAAGGGCCAGGGTCCTGGTTCCTTTTATCCAGCGGGCGGAACACGAATACGAGGTGGCCACCAGTCTGCGACGCCTGCGCACCTCCGACGAGACCCACGAGGTGGTCCTGCACCGTCTGCGCCCCAAAGGCTTTTGATGCGCCTTCGGGAGGCCCTGCGAAAAGGCACCGAGTTCCTGCAACGCGGAGGCCTCGCTCCAGAGGAAGCCCGGCGGGAAACGCGTCTGATCCTGGCTCACCTTTCCGGTCTGCGGCCTCTGGAGGTCTATCTCTACCCGGAAAAGGAGATCCCGGAGGAACGGTTCGAAAGCCTCCTCCGGGAGAGGATCTCCGGCCGGCCTCTGGCCTATCTGCTGGGAGAGGTGGAGTTTTTCGGACGGAGTTTCCGGGTTCCACCCGGGGTCTTCATTCCCAGGCCGGAGACCGAGATCCTGGTGGAGACCTTCCTCAAGCAGGAGATACCCCCGGGCAGGATCCTGGACCTGGGAACCGGTAGCGGAGTCATCCTGGTCTCCATCCTTGCGGAAAGGCCCGATCTCACCGGGGTAGGAATAGACCTCAATCCCCTGGCCCTGGAAACAGCCCGGGAGAACGCCCTGCGCCACGGGGTAGCGGATAGATGCCGCTGGATCCGGGG
>NZ_WFVX01000109.1:0-4399 GCF_015491435.1 Thermosulfurimonas sp. | reverse complement strand
GATCACTCTCGAGATAGGTACTCTGGTAGGCTTCAAGCCAGGCGAACCGTTCCTCCGGAGGATACTCAAGAAGGGTGGGAAGACCCCCGAAGGTGAGGAGATGTTCTAGGGCGCTCTTAAGGCGTCCCACCTCTTCGCCCACCGGAGCCGGTAAAGCGCTAAGGATCTCCGGGGCCTGGTTTAGATTTTCGAGAAGGACGGCAAGCAGGGGCTTTTC
Organism: Thermosulfurimonas sp.; assembly: GCF_015491435.1. Lineage (NCBI taxonomy): Bacteria > Pseudomonadati > Thermodesulfobacteriota > Thermodesulfobacteria > Thermodesulfobacteriales > Thermodesulfobacteriaceae > Thermosulfurimonas > Thermosulfurimonas sp. The sequence continues at coordinate 4,182 of NZ_WFVX01000109.1, read as the reverse complement.
CGGAAACGGGGCGCCATAAAAGGGAGCCAGTTCCCCTAGGGTAAGAGGCCAGAGCTCGTAAAGGAAGACCCTTCCGGCAAGTGTCTCTTTAATCTTAGATAGAAGCAGGATGCGGGAGGACCCGAGAAGGACGGAAAAATCTACCTCGCGGGCATCGTAGGCCCATTTGATCTTTTCGAGGAGGGCGGGGGCCTTCTGGATCTCGTCAAAAACCGCCTCCCCCACCGTCCGGCCCCAGGCCTCGGCCGGGACACGCTCAAGCCTCAACCTTTCACCGGCCGAATCCAGATTGAAGTAGCGGTAGCGACCCGTGTAAAGTCTTTTGGCCAGCGTGGTCTTTCCCACCTGACGGGCTCCGGTGAGTACCACCAGGCGGCGCGGGGGAGAACCCCCGGGTAAACGGGCGCTTAAATACCTCGGTAACCAAATCACATGGAAATTTTATCATGGCATGAAAAATTCGCAAGGAAATTTTAAAAGAACTACGAAAGGGCCGAAGCCGCGGGAGCCGGAGGAGGGAAGGAAAAGGAGGTTTTCCGGGGCCAGATGATAGGCCCGGGCGGTAAGGGCCAGACCGAGGCGTCAAGGAGCCCGTGGGTGATACGGCGGGGATTTTCCTCCGGGAAAAGGGCCCTCCAGAGTTCCCTTAAGGCCGCCTCAGCCTCCGGCCGCAGGCCCTTATAAGTCTTAACTAAGGATTTCTTCTCCTGCGGAAGGGCGAGATAAAGGGCCGCCCGGGGATGGGTCTCAATAATGGTCCCCACCATGGGCGCTAAGGCCTCGGCAAGAAGGAGCCCCCGCACCGGAATCCCCATTAACGCATGATAGGAAACCACCCACCCCGGCTCGCCTCCTTCACCTCTCAGGATCTCCCGCAGCCTGTGGTCGGCTTCACGCAGGCCCTTTCGGTCGGTGAGGGAGAAGGAGATCGGGGCATCTAAGGCTGCGGCAAGCACCCGGTTTTTCCGGATAAAGTCCAGGATTTCGGCAAGCGCAACCGGTTCCCCCTCCGGGAGGGAGAGCCCGGGGAAAGGATTTCCTTCGCGGTCCACGGCCACGGCCCAGGTGTTTTCCTCCCCGCCGAGGTCCACCCCTAAGAAAAGGAATTTCACGGGTTAAGTTCCCGGGCCAGGAATTCCAGGGCCTCCTTGAGTCCGCGGGTGCGAAGCACCTCGCTGAAACCCGAGACATCAAGCCTCCAGCCCCCGGGAACGCGCCGGGCAAAGATCATAAAGCGCTGGAGATACCCGGCCTCAGAAAGAAGGACCTCTATCAGCCGGTCCTCCCCGTGCTCCCAGAGGCGAAAGATCTTGAGCACCAGGTCCTCGCGCGGACGAAGGGTCTTTCCGGAAAGTTCGGAAAGCCGGGAAAGGTCCTTGACCGTTACCGGAAACACGGCAGAAACCTCCTCTATTTGCGGATGGGGGATCTCCTTCGGGGGGCGTACCTTGCGGAGCCTTGCCGCATAAAGGGTCTTTCCCTGGGCCATCCACTTGGCCTCGTATTTGGTAAGCGGGGAGGCGGGGGAGAGGACCTCCCAGGAGACCTCAAAGGCCGCCACCTCGCCGGCGCTCTCCAGGGTATATTCCAGAAAGGGACGGTCGTCGGTGCGAAGGAGGATCTCCCCTCCGGTTTTAAGCCTTCGGGCAAAAAGATAGAGATTCTCCGGCCGGGTGAGACGCCTTCGGTGATGGCGCTTCTTGAACCAGGGATCGGGATAGTTGAGATAGATGGCCTCCACGGCCTCGTCGGAAAGAAGAAGATAAAAGGCCCAGTAGGCGTCAAGCCGCACGCAAAAGACATTCCTTAAGCCCTCCTCCCTCAGGCGTTTTAGGAGCTTTTCCACCGAGATCCCGGAAAGCTCAATTCCCAGGAAATATCTTTCCGGGTGCCGCTTAGCAAGGGAGACCAGAAACTCTCCGTTTCCGAAGCCGATCTCCACGGAAAGCCGCGGAAGGCGCAAGGGTTTTACGATGCGCTTATAAGGGATATAGCCCCGCAGTAAGGCCCCTCCTTTAAAGTTTTGCCTTTTGAATTTACCATAAGAAACCATGTATCCCACGGAGATCCTGGTCCGGGTGAGGAAACCCGGACGTTATCTTGAGGGTGAGATCAATGCGGCAAAGAAGCCCTGGGATGAGGCCCGGGTGCGTTTTTGCTTAGTCTATCCCGACCTTTACGAGATCGGGATGTCCCATATCGGGCTTCTCATCCTTTATCTCATCTTAAACAGCCGCACGGAATATCTTGCCGACCGAGCCTTTGCCCCGGCCCGCGATCTTGAGGCCGAACTTAAGGCCCGGGGGCTTCCCCTCCTTTCCTTAGAACACGGCCGCCCCTTGCGGGACTTTGAGGTGGTGGGGATCTCCTACCCCTACGAACTCTGCGCCACCAATATCCTTACCGTGCTTGCGCTTTCGGGAATCCCCCTTCTTTCTAAGGAGCGCACCGAGGAGGATCCGCTCATCCTGGGGGGCGGCTCGGCCATGGCCAACCCCGAGCCGGTGGCTGATTTTTACGACGCCATCGTCTTCGGGGATGGGGAGGAGGCCATCTTAGAGATAGCCGAAACGGTAAGGGAATGGAAGGAGGCGCGAGGAAGCCGCACGGAACTTCTTAAGGCGCTATCCCGCCTCCCCGGGGTCTATGTGCCCTCGTTTTTTCGCCCCCGCTATGATAGCAACGGGCGCCTCGCGGAGATTGAACCCCTTCGTCCGGGCTATGAGCGGGTTTTCCGCAGGATTGTTTCCGATCTTGACGCCGTGCCCTATCCCTTTCGGCCTCCGGTGCCCTGGTTTGCGGCCCACGATCGGCTCTCGCTTGAGATCTCCCGGGGCTGCACCCGGGGCTGCCGTTTCTGTCAGGCAAGCTCCCTTTATCGGCCCGTGCGCGAGCGATCGGTGGAAAGGGTGCTCGCCATGGCCGAGGAGGGGCTTTCGGCAACCGGCTATGAGGAGATCTCCCTCCTTTCGCTTTCCGCCGGGGACTATACCGGGCTTGAGGCCCTGGTGCGGGCCCTTTACCGGCGTTTCGGAGGCCAGCGGATCTCCCTCTCCCTTCCCTCCCTTCGGGTGGGAAGTCTCACCCCGGGGATCCTTGAGGTCCTTTCCCGGGGAAGGCGTACCGGGTTAACCCTTGCCCCGGAGGCCGGGACCGAGCGCCTGCGCCGGGTGATCAACAAGGACATCTCCGAGGAGGAGCTTTTGCGCGGGGCGGAACTGGCCCGTTCGCTCGGCTGGCGGGATGTGAAACTTTACTTCATGATCGGCCTTCCCACCGAGACCGAGGAGGACCTTCGGGCCATAGCCGAGCTTGCCCGCAGGGTGCGCCGGGCCGGAAAGGGGATCGCGGTCACGGTCTCGGTCTCTACCTTCATCCCCAAACCGCACACCCCCTTCCAGTGGGAAAGGCAGATCGATCTTCCCGAGACGAAGGAAAAGCTCACCCTCCTTAAAAAGCTCGTGCGGGGGCGGGGCTTAAGCCTTAAGTGGCACCTTCCGGAGCAGAGTTTCCTTGAGGGGGTGCTTTCCCGGGGGGATCGGAGGCTTTCGGCCTTAATCCTTAGGGCCTTTCGTGAGGGGGCCCGGCTTGACGGCTGGAGCGAGGAGTTCCGGCTCTCCCGCTGGCAAAACGCGGCCCGCGCCTTAGGCCTTGACCTTTCCGCCTACCTTAGGGAGAGACACCCGGAGGAGGTCCTTCCCTGGGAGCACCTTGACTGCGGTCTGAGTCGCGAGTTCCTCCTTGAGGAAAGGGCGCGGGCCCTCTCCCGGAAGGTCTCCCCGGACTGCCGGTTTGTAAAATGCTTAAAGTGCGGGGTCTGTAAGGGCGGAATCCGGAATGTGCTTCATGGCCCACCGGAGGACCGAAGCCCCCTTCCGGATTTTCCCTTGCCGGATGCGGTTTACTGGTACCGGGTGGTTTATGCCCGGGAGGGGCCCATGCGTTTTCTTTCGCAGCGCGAGCTTCAGCGGGTGCTTGAGCGGGCCCTGCGCCGGGCCGGCCTCCCCCTTTCCTTTACCCGGGGCTTTAGCCCCCGGCCGCGTCTTTCCTTCGGAAGGGCCCTTCCGGTGGGCGTGGCCTCCGAGGCCGAGGTCTTTTTTGTGGGTCTTTCCGAGGAGTTGCCGGAGGAAAGGATCCGGCTGCACCTTGAAAGAGAGCTTCCCGGGGGGCTCCGGTTGAGGG
>NZ_WFVX01000108.1:0-17052 GCF_015491435.1 Thermosulfurimonas sp. | reverse complement strand
CTATACCTTTTAAGAAGTTTCCCCGATCATTTTCAGGAACTCCTCTTCGTTGATAATGGTAAGGCCTAGGGCCCGGGCACGGTCGTACTTGGAACCCGGGTTCTCGCCCACCACCACATAGTCCACGTTGCGGGAAACCGAGGAGGCCACCCTTCCGCCCAGGGCCTGCACCCGGCGTTTGGCCTCCTCCCGGGTCATGCTCTTTAAGGCCCCGGTGAAGACAAAGGTCTTTCCGGAAAGGGTCTTTTCCGTCGGGGCCTCCTCGGCCTTTTCCTCCTCGAAGGTGATTCCGGCCTGAAGAAGCTTTTCCAGGGTCTTCAGATTCCGCTCGTTACGGAACCATTCCCAGACCGCCCGGGCCGCCTCCGGGCCGATCCCGGGAACACTCATAAGGTCGGCCATGGAGGCGTTCTTTATGGCCTCAAGGCTTTTGAAGTGCTGGGCCAAAAGCTGGGCCGCCACCTCACCCACATGCCGGATCCCCAGGGCGTAAAGGAAACGAGCCAGGGTAGTCTTCTTGCTGCGCTGGATGGCCTCGTAAAGATTACGGGCCTTCTTCAGGGCAAAGCCCGGGAGCTGAAGCAGATCCTCCACCTTGAGGTAATAGAGATCGCCCACGTCCTGGACCAGGCCCCGGTCCACCAGGGCCTCGGCCACCTTGGTGCCCAGGCCCTCGATGTCCATGGCTGCGCGGCTGGCGAAATGAAGGAGATGGCGTACCAGCTGGCCATAGCAGCCCCGATTGGGGCACCGCCACACCGCCTCCCCGGGCTTGCGCTCAAGTTTGGTGCCGCAAACCGGACACCTTTCCGGCATCTTAAAGGGTTTTTCGTTTCCGGTGCGGCGTTCCTTGATCACCATTACGATCTCCGGAATCACGTCGCCGGCCCGCTGCACCAGCACCCAGTCGCCGATGCGCACGTCCTTGCGCCGGATCTCGTCCTCGTTATGCAGGGTGGCCCGGGAGACCACCACGCCCCCCACCTGGACGGGCTTAAGGATGGCCACCGGGGTCACCGCTCCGGTGCGGCCCACCTGGACCACTATATCCAGCACCTGGGTGGTGACCTGGGTGGGAGGGAACTTATAGGCCAGGGCGTAACGGGGGCTCCGGGCTTTGGTGCCGAGTTTTTCCCACAGGGAAAGATCGTTCACCTTGATCACGATTCCGTCGATCTCATAGGGAAGTTCCTCGCGCCGCCGTTCCATCTCGTGGTGATACTCGATGGCCTCCCGGATGTTTCGAACCTTCCGCACCAGGGGGTTGACCTTGAGTCCCCATTTGGGAAGGGTGGTGAGGATCTCCCACTGGGTCCTGAACTCGTAGCCCTCGACCCGGCCCACCCCGTAAAAGAAGATGTCCAGCGGGCGTTTGGCGGTCACGTTGGGGTCGAGCTGCCTTAAGGAACCGGCAGCTGCGTTTCGGGGATTGGCAAAGGGGGGTTCGCCCTTAGCCAGGCGCTCCTCGTTTAAGCGCTTGAAATCGTCCTTGCGCATGAAGACCTCGCCCCGGGCCTCAAGGAGCCGGGGGATGGGCACTCCGTCTCCGGAAAAGAGCCTGAGCGGGATGCTCTTTATGGTTTTTAAGTTGTTGGTCACATCCTCTCCGGTGTAGCCGTCGCCCCGGGTGGAGCCCACGGTAAACCGTCCCTCCTCATAGACCAGCTCCACGGCCAGCCCGTCCATCTTGGGTTCCACGGTGTATTCAATATCCTGGTCCTCGGGAAGGTTTAAAAAACGCTTGACCCGGCGATCAAACTCCAGGACCTCGTCCTCGGAGAAGGCGTCGTCCAGGGAGAGCATGGGCACGGCGTGCGGCACCGTGCGGAACTCCTTGGCCGGGGGGTAGCCCACCCGCTGGGTGGGAGAGTCCGGGGTTACCAGTTCCGGGTACTTCTCCTCAAGCTCCTTCAGCTCCCGCATGAGGGCGTCGTATTCCGCATCGGAGATCACCGGCGAGTCCAGCACGTAGTAGCGGTAGTTGTGGTACTCGATCTCCTCGCGCAATTTTTTCACCCGTTCGATCACTTCCGGCGGAATTTCCCTTTTGGCCTCGGCCATAAGACACCTCCCCGAGGTTTTCAGAGGCTTCTTCGTTCATTATTATAAGCACTCCGATTATGAAAAAATACCTCTGGCTTAGCGGATTGATCTGTCCCTTTCACCTGCTGGCCCAGCTGCGCTCAAGGCGCCGGGAAGCACTCAGGGAAAGGAGGCGTCCCCGGTTCGCGCTCTCTTCGGAGCGTCCCAGGATCTGGATCCACACCCTTTCGGTGGGGGAGCTTCAGGCCGCAGGCGTCCTGCTTGAGGGCCTAGCCTCGGCCTTTCCGCAATACCAGCCGGTGCTCACCGTGGCCACGGTTTCCGGGCTAAAGAGGGCCCGGGAGCTCTGGGGAGAGCGGTTCCCGGTGTATCCCGGGCCCCTTCACTGTCCGTGGGTTCTCGAGCGCTACCTTTCGGCCCTCTCTCCCCGGATTTTTCTTCTGGTGGAAAGCGACCTCTGGCCGCACTGGCTGGGAATGCTCCGGGCCCGCGGAATCCCTCTTATTTTTGTCAATGCCGCCCTTTCGGAAAGGTCCTTCCGGCGTCTTCGTCGCTTTCGGTTCCTGGCCCGCTGGTTCTACGACCCCTTCTCCCTCATCCTTGCGGCCAGTGAGGAGGATCGCCGGAGAATCGCGGCCCTGGCCTCCGGCCCCCAGGTGCTCTATCTCGGGAACCTCAAATACGATTTTCCCCCGCCGGAGCGTCGGGAGATAGAATGCCTGGCCCGGAGCCTTGGTCCCTTCCTTTCGCCTCCGGTCCTGGTGTGCGGTTCCACCCACCCCGGTGAGGAGGAGATCCTGCTTCGGGCCTTTGCCCGCCTCGGGCGGGGAACCCTCATCCTCTGTCCCCGCCGCCCGGAGCGGGCCCGGGAGGTCCTCGATCAGGCGAGGGCCATGGGGTTTTCCGCGGCCTTACGTTCCCGGCCCGAGGCCGCCCGAGTGATAGTGGTGGACACCCTAGGGGAACTGCGGGCCCTTTACGGGCTCGCGGATCTCGCCTTCGTGGGGGGCACTCTGGTCCCGGTGGGAGGGCACAATCTCCTTGAACCCGCGGCCCTTAAGGTTCCGGTAACCTTCGGGCCGGAGGTGGAAAGCGTGGCCTCGGTGGCCCGGGAGCTTCGGGAGACCGGCGGCGGAATATGCGTCCCCCCTCACCCCGAAGAAGTGGCCTCGGCCTGGGCAAGGGTCCTTTCCGCCTCCGAAAGGTACGGGCAGGCTGCCTTTTCCGTCTATGAGCGCCACCGGGGGGCCGCAAAACGCTATCTTTCCGTGTTGAGTCACTACCTTTAGAAGGAGGGAAAGGAATGGAAGCCTGGGAGATCGCCCGTTACATGAAGGAGCACGATCGGGTGGCGGTATGGCTGGGGGTGGAGATCCTGGAGGTGCGTCCGGGCTATGCCCGCATGGCCATGGTGGTGCGGGAGGACATGCTTAATGCCGCCGGGATCTGTCAGGGCGGGGTGACCTTTTCGCTTGCGGATTTTGCCTTCGCCGTGGCCTCAAACAGCCACGGAAGGCTGGCTCTGGCGGTCTCGGCCCAGATCTACTATCCGGCTGCGGCCCGGGCCGGGGAGCGGCTCATCGCCGAGGCCCGGGAGGTGAATCTTACGGAAAAGACCGGAATTTACGAGGTCTCGGTGCGCAAGGAGGACGGGACCCTGGTGGCCTTTTTTACCGGAGAGGTGGTAAGACGCGGGGCCTTTAACCCGCAGGCCTTATCGCCAGGGCAATGAAGCGCTCGCCCTCACGGAAGATGAGGCGTTTTCGATGAAGATCCTTGAGGAAGGCCCGCAGGGCCTCCTCGGAGACCGAAGGGAAGGCCTCGCGCAGGGTTCTGAGATCCCGGGGCTCGGTGAGAAAGAGATAAATCCTGCGGGAGGGGCCTTTTAAACGGTGGTGAAGGATGCGCCCCTCCGGGGTTACCTGGCGGATGAGAAGGAAGTCCCCGCCCTCGCGAAAGGTAAGAAGCGGCCCGTGTTTTTCGCGAAGACGCGTCCAAACCTTCTGCCAGTTTTTTACCTTTTTTATCACCGGCTGCCAGAGTTTTTGGCTTCTCCTGCGATCGCCGCTATAGGCCCAGGAAAGCGGCACCAGCCGCTTTAAGATTTCCTCCGGAAAGAGATAGCGGTAGTGAGGATGGGGATAGAGGCGTTTTAGGCCGAAGTCCTGCGGACGATGGAAGACCGGGCTTCCGTAGCCCAGCCAGAAGGAGACGGTGGTGAGCGGCCGGAAGGGAAAGACATAGTCCAGGGCCGAAAGGGTCTCGGCTATCTCCTCCTCGGTGCTTCCCGGGAAGTGGCAGATGAGGTTTGCGGAAAGCTCAAGCCCGGCTTCCTCGCAGTGACGCATGGCCGCCACGTTGGCCATGGCCGTGGTGCCCTTTCCCAGGCGCCGAAGAAGCGAGGTGGAGAGGGCCTCGATCCCGATCTGTACCCAGTAGAGCCCGCCCCGGCGCATCCGGCGATATTCTTCGGCGGAGTAAACGGCTCTTAATTCGGCAAAGATGCGGTAGTCGCGTCCGTCGCGGGAAAGTTCCTCAAAGAGCTTAAGGGCCTCGGCCCGGTCCAGGCAATTGTCCATAAAGGCGAAATCAAGGAGCCCGGCCCGGGCGTGGATTCTTATGTCCTTAAGCACCTTTTCTAAGGGCCTTCGGCGATAGCCGTGCCACTGAAGGTTGAGGTTACAGAAATGACACCGTCCCCACCAGCAGCCCCGCGAGGCCTCAAGGGGAATCACCGGAAAGAAGCGTCTTTCCGGAGGCAGGGTAGAGAGTTCCCGAAAATAATCCTCATAGATGGGGGAGGGGATCTCCTCGGGACTTAAGACCTCCTCTCCTCCTCCGTCGATTTTTTTCCCGTTCCGATAAAAGATTCCGGGTAGGTCCTTCGGAGCCTGGCCCTTTCGCAGGGCCTCCACCAGGGCGGCCAGGGGGCGTTCGCCCTCCCGATTGATAACCACATCTATGAAGGGAAACACCTCCAGGAGGCTTCGCCCCAGGTCCTCAGCGCAAAGGGCGCCGCCGAAGGCTATGAGGAGTCGAGGAAAACGCTGCTTGAGCCTTCGAGCCGCCCAGAGGGAAAGGGTGAGCTGATTCAAACAGACTGAAAACCCCACCAGGGAAAATTCCTCCCAGGGAATATGATCCAGATACCGGGAGAGGGTTCCTTCTATCTTCTTGAGGAGCTCTTCGTAATCCCGGTCGAGGCCCTCCCGTCGGGCCAGGCGCAGGTAAAGTTTGCGGGCCGAGGAACGCTTCTCCGGAAAGAGCAAACCCGCTCCCAGACTCTCGGATAACCAGGAGGAGTCGCAGATTCGGAGATAATCCTGATAACCCAGGTCCCGGGCCAGAGCCAGATAGGGATGGAAGGTTTTAACTTCTATTTCCGGAAAACGAAAGCGCAGGTATCCTTTTAATACCCCCAATTGTACCGAGGGCCGATTGAAAAGGGGCCAGGGCATGGAAACAAGGGCTATCTTCATAGGGCTTGTTTTATGGCGCTCTCTAACCTATGCTAGCTTTAAGTATATAGGAGGTCGGGAATGGGTGAAAGAAGGGAACTCAAACCGGAAGAGCTTACGGTAAAGATCGAGCCGGAGAGTCTAGAGATAACCAGTTCCGAGGATCTTTTGCAGGAGGAACCTTCCCCGGTAATGGCCCAGGAACGGGCCCTTTCCGCTCTCTCGCTGGGGCTCCGCCTGGAAGATCTGGATGTACATATCTATGTGGCCGGGGAGGTGGAACTCGGTTCCGAATATCTGGTTAAGGTCCTCACCGAGGAGGAAGCGCGGCGGCGTCCCACCCCCTCGGATTGGTGCTATGTCTATAACTTTGAGGATCCGGATCGGCCTCTTCCTCTGGAGTTTCCCGCCGGCAAGGGTCGGGAGTTCAAAAAAGATATGGAGAACCTCATTCGCACCCTGCGGGAACGTCTTCCCGAGGCCTTTGAGGACGAAAACTATGTCCAGAAGAAGGAGGCCCTGCTCAAGGAATTCAACCAAAAACGGGCTCAGATCTTTGAGGCCCTGGAGAACAAGGTCAAGGCCGAGGGCTTCATCCTGAACGTGGAACCCATGGGCATGATGATCATTCCGGCCAAGCCCGACGGCACCCCCATGACCCCGCAGGATGTACAGGGGTTGCCTGAGGAGGAAAAAGAGCGCCTCAAAGCCAAAAGCCGCGAACTTCAGCAGGAATTGAATGCTACGGTCCGTCATATCCAGAAACTGGAAAAGGATCTGCAGGAGGCCCTCAAGGCTCTGGATCGGGAGGTGGCCTCGGAAGTGGTCCAGTTCTATTTACGGGACCTTTTACATAAATACGCGGCCCTGACCCCGGTTCAGGAATATCTGGGGGCGGTGGCCAGAGACATTCTGGAGCATCTGGATGAATTCCGTCAGGCTCCCGGGAAGGAGCCGCCTCATCCTCCCTTCCCGATGCCGGTTCCCCCGCGGGAGTCCTTCTTTCAGCGTTACGAGGTCAACCTGTTTGTGGATAATTCCGGCCTTGAGGGGGCTCCGGTGGTCTTTGAACCCAACCCCACCTATCCCCGATTGTTCGGGGCCATCGAGCGTAAAGCCCAGTGGGGAGCCCTGATCACGGATTTCACCATGCTTCGGGCCGGAAGCCTCCACCGGGCCAACGGAGGGTTCCTTATTGTTCGGGCCCTGGATCTCCTGCGACATTTTTATTCCTGGGAGACCCTTAAACGCATCATCAAGAGCCGCAAGATATTCCTGGAGGATCTGGGTGAGCAGCTGGGGCTTTTCACCACCAAGACCCTTCAGCCCAAACCCATTCCCTTTCGGGCCAAGGTCATTCTTATCGGAGACCTCTTTCTCTATCATCTTCTCTATACCTTTGACGAGACCTTTCGGGAACTTTTTAAGATAAAGGCTCCCCTGGAAGACTGGGTGGATCGTAACAAAGCCCGCACCCGGGAATTCCTGCGCACCGTGGCCCTTATGGTCAAAAAGAAGGGGTTGCTTCCGGTCTCGGCCGACGGGCTGGCCCGGCTGGTGGAATACTCCTGTGAGCTGGCCGGCCGTAAGGACAAACTCTCGCTCAAGCTCCCCGAAATCCTGGATGTTCTGCGGGAGGCCGATTACTGGGCCCGAGAGGAGGGAGCCTCCACGGTTTCCGCCGTTCATATCGAGAAGGCCCTGCAGGAAAGGAAGAGGCGTCTTTCCCTGGTGGAGGATCGCATTCAGGAATTCATCCGGAAGGACATCCTTCGCATCCGCACCACCGGGGAGGAGGTGGGAAGTATAAACGGACTTTCGGTATATGACCTGGGGGACTATCGTTTCGGGCGTCCCACCCGGATTACGGTCAATATCTCCCTGGGCAAGGAGGGGGTGGTCAACATCGAAAGGGAGGCCGAGCTGTCGGGGAAGATTCATACCAAGGGGGTGCTCATCCTCTCCGGGTTTTTGAGGGAGCGTTTCGTGCAGGATAAACCCCTTACCCTTTCGGCCACCCTCTGTTTTGAGCAGAGCTACGGCATGGTGGAGGGAGACTCGGCTTCAAGCGCCGAGCTTTTCGCCCTGCTTTCGGCCCTTTCCGGAGTCCCCCTTAAACAGGGGGTGGCGGTTACCGGGTCCATCAGTCAGAAGGGGGAAATTCAGCCCGTGGGCGGGGTCAAGGAAAAGATAGAGGGTTTCTTTAAGGTCTGTGTGGAAAAAGGGCTTACCGGGGATCAGGGAGTCATCATCCCGGCGGCCAATGTGGACGATCTCGTCCTGGATCGCCAGGTGGTGGAAGCGGTGGAGAAGGGGCTCTTTCATATCTGGCCCATATCCCGGGTGGAGGAGGGCATAGAGATTCTTACCGGGATGCCGGCCGGAGAAAGGGGGCCGGATGGCCGGTACCCGGAGGGCACGGTCTTTTATCTGGTGGACAAACGCTTAAGGGAACTCGCCGAACGAGCCCGCGAATTTGCCCGGGAGGAAAAGGAAAAGGGCGCTTGAGTTTTTCTCAGGCTAAAGATCTTCCAAGAGGTCCGAAACCTTTCCCTCCCTAAAATCTTTCTTTGCCTGGTTCAGAAGTTTTCGGAATTCCTCTCGGTGGGTTGAATAGAATCGTTCCCATTCCCAATCTTCTACGACTTCCTCAAGAACACTCCTAAATCTCTCTTCTACTCTTTCTAAAAGATGGGGAGGAAGACTTTGAATCATCTCTATAAGGGTTGCTCTCACTTCCTCGGCCATGATAAAGTCTCCTTAAATGAGATCCCTTAAGTCTTCTGGTTTTCAAAAATATTTTAAAAGACTTCCTCCGGAAATACAAGAAAAGGCTCGTAAAGCTTTCAAACTTTGGCTTGAGAATCCATTCCATCCCTCGCTGCGCTTCAAGTGCATAGACCGTGAAGAAAACGTGTGGTCCATACGGATTGATCGCAATTATCGGGCGCTGGCCTATAAGGAAGAAGAGCTCTTTTTGTGGTTTTGGATAGGACCTCATAAAGAATACGAGCGCAAGCTTTAAATCCTCACTCCCCGCCGAGTTTTGGGGTCTTCCCCCGGTGCCAGAGATGGACGATGGGGCTGGCCACGAAGACCGAGCTGTAGGTCCCCACGATCACCCCCAGGAGAAGGGCCAGAGCAAAGTCCCTCAGGACTACCCCTCCGAAAAGAAAGATGGCCAGAATAGCCAGGAGCGTGGTCAGAGAGGTGATGATGGTCCGGGCCAGCATTTCGTTTACGCTGCGGTTGATGAGTTCGGCAAAGGGGGTGCGGGTCCCCAGTTTGCGGATGTTCTCCCGGATACGGTCGAAAATGACCACGGTGTCCGTAAGGGAATATCCGGCCAGGGTGAGAAGGGCGGTGATGAGGAGGAGGGAGATCTCCCGGTTCATGAGATAAAAGAGTCCCAGCACAGCCAGCACATCGTGGAAGGTGGCCACCGCCGCCGCCACCCCGAAACTCAGTTTAAAGCGAAAGGCCAGATAAAGGATGAAACCCACCAGGGAGATCAGGATGGCCAGAATGGCCTTGTGTTTGAGTTCGCGGCTTATGGCCGAACCGATTTCCTCCTTTCCGATGAGTTTAAAGTGAAGATCCGGGAATTTTTCCTGAAGGATCCTGGTAATGGATTTCTCGGTACCCCCCACGGTTTCGGTCTTTTCCCGGACCCTCACCAGAAGGAGGTTTTCTCCCTTCACATCCTGAAGCTGAAACCCCTTAATGCCGGCCTGCCCCAGGGCCTTTCGGATCTTATCCAGGGAGAAGGGTTTTTCGGCTCGATAATAGGCCAGGATCCCTCCTCCCAGATCCACTCCCAGGTTGGCTGCTCCCCGGGAGATCTGCACGAAGGCCACCAGCCCCAGGGTGACCAGGATTCCCGATATGACGAAGGCCAGACGCCGAAAGCCCATGAAATTCCAGTTGGGTTTGCCTATGATCTGGAGGAAGTTGATCCTGGGGGTCTTTCCTTTGGCAATCAGGGCATCATAGACCAGCCGGGTGCCGAAGATGGCGGTGAAGAGGTTGATAACGATACCCGCGGAAAGGGTTACCGCGAATCCCTTGATGGGACCGGTGCCGAAGAGGAAGAGGGCCAGCGCGGTGATCAGGGTGGTCACGTGGGCATCTACAATGGTCCAGAAGGCCCGGTCGTAGCCGGCGTTGATGGCCGCCCGCGGCGGTCGTCCCAGGAGCAGTTCCTCCCGCATCCGCTCAAAGATGAGGACGTTGGAGTCCACGCCCATGCCCATGGTGAGGATGATACCGGCGATACCCGGAAGGGTCAGGGTGGCCCGGAAGAGACTCAGGACCGCCAGGAGAAAGAGGATGTTCAGGAGCAGGGCGATATCCGCAATGAAGCCGGAAAAACGGTAATAAACGATCATGAAAAGGAGGACCGCTACCCCGCCCAGGATACCGGAAAAAAGCCCCTTACGGATGGAATCCCGCCCCAGGGTGGGCCCCACGGTAATGTTCTGGATGACCTTGACCGGAGCGGGAAGGGCTCCGGCCCGAAGCACTATGGCCAGATCCGAGGCCTCCTCATAGGTGAAACCTCCAGTGATCTGGGCCTGTCCTCCGGGAATACGTTCCCGGATGACCGGGGCCGAGCGCACCACATTGTCCAGCACGATAGCCAGCCGCCGCCCCACATTCTCCCCGGTGACCCGTTCAAAGATCCGCGCTCCGCGGGAGGTGAGGGTCAGGGAGACATAGGGTTCGTTGTAAGGGCCGCCGATACGTACATGCGCGGTCTTGACCATGTCTCCGGTGAGAAGGGCCCGGCGCTTAAGGATGATGAGACGCTTTATAACCCGACCGGTCTCCCGATCCCGGGTTACCCAGAAATAGACCTCGTCTCCGGGAGGAAGATAGGGACGCAGGATCCGGTTAAGGTCCTCCCGGGTATAATCGGGCTTGAGGCGCCCCTCCTTAAGGGCCTGATCAATGAGGCGATAATAGAAATCGATCCGGCGCATGGCCTCCTCATCCACCAGTTTGAACTCCAGCTGCGCCGTCTGCCCGATGAGTTTCAGGGCCCGCTCCGGGTTCTTCACCCCGGGAAGCTGGACCACGATCTTGTCCTTGCCCTGGCGCACGATGACCGGCTCGGTAACCCCGAACTGGTCCACCCGGTTGCGAATGACCTCAAGGCTCTGTTCCACCGCGTGATCGCGGATAAAACGGACCCTTTCTTCCGAGAGAGCCAGAAGCAGGGAGGGATACTGACCGGAGGTCTCCCGGACGATCTTTATCTCCGGATAGTCCCGATCGATGAGGGTCTTGGCCCGGGCCAGATCGGTGGCCTTTTGAAATACCAGCTGAAAGCCCTGCGGGGTTTCCTTGATGGTTACCCGAATGCCCCGTTTTCCCAGGGCCTCCTTCAGATCCTGCACCGAGGCGTTGAGGGCGTTGCGAATGGCCTTATCCACATCCACCTGGAGCACCACCTGCATACCGCCCTGAAGATCCAGACCCAGCTTGAGTCCGGCACCGTTGACGTATCTCTTAAACCAGGAAGGCAGACCCGGATAGAAGGAGGGGAGCACCAGGATCACCGAAAAGACGGTGAGCAACAGGACCAGAAGAATCTTGAGCTTCAGAGAGCGGGGCATGAGAGCCTCCTTGCCAGAAAAGTTTTATTTCTCCTAGCGCAAAAGAGCCGTCTTGACAAGTACACCTCCGCTAATTCCGGGCACAGAGCCCTTCGCGGAGGTGTTTAATATCCTTTCGGAGGAGCTCCGGAAAGGAGAGGTTGCGATCTTCCGGGAAAAGAGGGATCCCGGGATTAAGGGTGAGCACGCGAACTCCGGCCTGGCGCTGGAAGAGCAGGGCGTATTTCCGAAACTCGGGATCCAGGAGAAAAACCACCGGTATCCTCCGACGCTTTACCAAAAGGAGCACGGAGCGCAGTCTCCCGGGAACGACCTCGCTTTCCGGATGGACTCCGGCCAGGGATATGGGCTTAAGTCCCGCTTCCCTTAAAAGGTAGGTAAGGGCTGCATGCCCCAGGATGACCACCCTGCGGCGGGGGCACCTGGAAAGGCCTTTCAATTCCCTCCGTATCTCTTCCAGAAGAGAGATGAGATTTTGGGCCCTTTTCCGGTAAGAAGGGGCTCCTTTGGGATCCAGGACCTCCAGTTTGTGCACCATTCGGTGAATAAAATCCTCCAGGCGCGGAAGATCCAGCCACAGATGGGGGTCCTCCAGTTTCTGACCCCGGGTCAAAAAGAGGGTCTTTTTTTGGAGTAAACGATGTTTCTTAAGCCAGGGTTCAAACCCTACGGCCAGGATAAGATCGCTTTGAAAAAGCTGCAGGAAATCCCGGTACCCGGGTTCGAAGTGGTGCACATCCCGTCCGGGAGGGACGAGCAGATGGATCCGGGCCTGGGGGGCCACGTACCGGGCCACATCATAGAGAGGATATACGGTAGCGGTTATAGAGAGGGCCGATACCCCGGGGATATATCCCCAGAAGAAAAGGAAGAGAAAGCATGCGGTAAGGATACCCGAAAAGCGGGAAAACATGACCTCAGGCTTCGGGCCAGATTACCAGGATCTGTCCGGGCAGAAGATGGCTGGAAGAGAGGTTATTCCAGGTCTTGAGTTTGCGTATGGAGACCCCGTATTTCCGGGAAATCCGCCAGAGGGTGTCTCCGCGTCGGACCCGATAGTACATGGGTTTTCCCTCCCGGTTCTTGCGGGCTGCTACATAGAAGCTGGCCTGTTCCCGATAGGGGATGATTAAAACCTGCCCCACCCGGATGAGGTTCCCCCGGATATCGTTAAACTGCCGCAGGACTCTCAGCGGAACTTTATAATAGGAGGCTATGCGCAGGAGGGTATCCCCCCGCCGGACCCGATAACGAAGGGAACGCCGGTGATAGACGAAACGGACCCGATGGAGGTAACGCCGTACGGACTCTGCCGTCCCGAAGGGGACCTTTACCGGATAGGTCTCCAGGTAGGGCGGGGTTTTGGCTCGACGCAGCTCCGGGTTTAACCAGCGGATGGTTTCGTAATCCACCCCTGCGGCCAGGGCCACCATGC
Organism: Thermosulfurimonas sp.; assembly: GCF_015491435.1. NCBI lineage: Bacteria > Pseudomonadati > Thermodesulfobacteriota > Thermodesulfobacteria > Thermodesulfobacteriales > Thermodesulfobacteriaceae > Thermosulfurimonas > Thermosulfurimonas sp. The sequence goes on along the minus strand of NZ_WFVX01000108.1, from coordinate 4,498 downwards.
GCAGATCGGTCCCCCCCGGAACTTTGACTATTTCGTAGTCCAGAGGAGGGTCGTATTCTACGAAGAAACCAAACTTTCGAGGATTTTTGGCGATGATAACCGCGGCTATCCATTTAGGTAGGTAGTTTTTGGTTTCCCGGCGCAGATATCTGTATCTGCACAGACGCCAGTAGTTGCGGGTGCGATAGCGGGCGATGGCCCGGATGATCTTTCCCTCTCCGGCATTATAGGCGGCACAGGCCAGGCGCCAGTCGCTGAACATGGCGTAAAGATCCGAAAGATAGAGGGCCGCAGCCAGCGTGGACTTTTCCGGATCGCGCCGCTCGTCCACCCAGTAGTTGATCTTGAGGCCGTATTTGCGGGCCGTGGCTCGCATGAACTGCCATATCCCGCAGGCCCCGGCCCGGGAATAAGCAAAAGGGTTGAATCCACTTTCGATCATGGCCAGATAGGCCAGATCCCTGGGGATTCCGTATCTCTGAAAGATGTTTTCTATGATGGGAAGATAACGGCCCGACCTCTTTAGCCAGAGGGTAAACATGCCCCTCTTTTTCCGGGAGAAGTAGCGAATAAAGTACTTTACCTGGTCATTGAGATTGGGAGGGAGGTTCTCGGAGACGATTTCTTCCGGCAGAACCTCCAGGTGTTCCTCCAGGACGTTTTCATCATTATAGTCTTCCAGGGAAAAGGATTTCTGTTCAAAAGGGAAGACTTGCGACCACAAAACTAAAATCAAACTCAAAACAAGAAACCACAGCCTGAAAAGACGGAAACTATACATAGCGTAACCTTTTATAACATAAGGAAGGAAGGCGGGTCAAGCACTGGATCGCCTCAAAAATTATAGCAATTGGATATAGATCTTGACAAAGTATCTTTGGAATGGTCTTTTTGTAGTAGCATTTAGAATCCCATATCGAGGCCGATATCTATGTTGTCGGAAGAAAGAATCGAATACTACCGTAATTTGGGGCTTAAGATAACCCCTCAGCGGCTGGCCATCCTGGAGTATCTGGAGAAACACTTCACCGCCCATCCTACCGCCGAGGACATCTACCGCTACGTAAAGGAACGCTTTCCCAGCATGTCTTTCGCCACCGTGTATAATACTCTGGAGGCCCTCAAGGAACGGGGGCTGGTAAAGGAACTTTATATTGAAGAAGGTAAGAAACGTTTCGATCTAAATGTCCAACCCCATCATCATTTCTATTGCACTTCCTGCGGACGCCTGATTGATCTTCATGAGGGGGTGAAGGTGGAGATATCCGAGAGGTTCAAAAATAAACTTAATATTTTAGAGATCCGGGTCTTTTTCTTGGGTATCTGTGACCGGTGTCAGGGATAGGAGGAAAGTTTACTTAATAATACCCTTCATTAAATTCCCCCTTGACTTATTTTCGGTATTCATCTAAAACGGGACTTAAAAGCAATTAAATAATTAAGGAGGGCGGTATGAATAAAGCAGAACTTGTTGCACGTATGGCAGCCATTTCCGGAATGACTAAAGCTGCTTCGGAAAAGGCCTTGAATGCGTTTATTGAGGCGGTAACCGAGGCCCTAGAAAAAGACGATAAAGTAACCCTGGTGGGGTTCGGGACTTTTATGGTGGCCGAGAGGGCGGCCCGTAAGGGGCGCAACCCTCGCACCGGGGAGGAGATAAATATCCCGGCCCGCAGGGTGGTCAAGTTCAAACCCGGAAGCACCCTGGAAGCCGCGATAAGCAAGAAAAAGAAGAAAAAATAAAGAAAATAGGCTTTTGAGACTTTTTAAGACCTTCCGGGTCTTTTAGGGCCCGGAAGGTTTCTATTCGAACTTTACTTCTGCTTGCAAGGTCTTTTCCCCCCGGCGATAGAGCAGTTTCATGGTATCTCCCTTCTTTTTGAAGGTTAGGATGATCTTGAGGGTGGCAACATCCTTTAATTTTTCCCCATCCGCCTCCACCAGAAGGTCTCCCTTTTTAAGGCCGGCTTTCTGGGCCGGAGAACCGGGGCTGACCCGGGCCACCTTTAACCCCTCCTTGGTCTCCTCCAGCCATACCCCCAGTCGGGCCGAAAAGGGCTCCCTGGCCGGTTCGGGATAGAGGATATAATCGGCAAAACCCGAGGTGATGCGTTCGTTCCCCCCCAGAACCAGGGTTACCAGAGAGGTAATGCCCCTTCTTTTGAGACGGGAGGGAATGCCAAAACCATACATGATATGCCCTTTTCCGGCCAGAAGGACCAGTTGATAATCCGGATGTTCCCTAAGCCAGCGTGCTGCGGTATCCGCCATGGTCTCGTCCCAGAGTATCTGGGCCTCGTAAAAATAGTCGAACTTGGGAAAACGAGCAGCAAAATTACGATGTTCCCGGTAAATACGATAAAGAAAGGCCCGGTAAGAGGGGTTATTCAGATCCATCTCCGGGAGCGAGGCTTTTTCCTCTACACTGAGTCCCTCCAGTCCGGAACGGGAGACCTTCTTCACCAGCTCGGAAGGAGCGTTTAAGGCCAGCACCGGAAGGCCCTTTTTACGGGCATAAAGAAGAATGGGACGGTAAAGTTTCCAGTCCATATTCCAGCGCTTGAAGTATTCGGTTTTTTCCAGCAATTCCCTTTCCGTTAGTTCCCCGGCTATAAAGAGATCCAGATACTTCTGAAAGGGACGTTGAAACATCTCCATGCCCACGGCTACCCGATGTCCGAGGGCGGTGAGACTCTTGATCACCTCCAGTTCGGTAAGGTGATGTTCGTAACGATCGTGTTCCTCCCCGATCAGGATCACCCGATAGAGACTGATCCGGCGAAGGATTTCCTTGAAGGGGAGGAGATCCTTCAGGGGCAATCCGGTAACCTCCGTGGAAAGCAAAAGACGAATTCCGTTTTCACCCGGAAGTCGGATTTTTTCCAGGAGTCTTCCCTCGCGGAAATAGAGACTCTGATAGCGCCAGTAGTATTCCAGCCGGGGAAGAATCTTCCGGATCTCCCCGGCATCCGTAGCCCGGAAAAAAAGAAAAGCCCCTTTGTTTCGATAGGGATGCCGCGCCACCTCCAGATAGGCTCCCCGGGGGAAACCCTTGCCGTGAAAAAGAAAGGTGAGATCCCGGGGGATTTCACCCAGAAAGACCCAGTTTTCCGGCCCCGGCCCGCCCGGGGGCAACTGATCCCAGACCACCCGGTATCCCCGCCGCCGGAGAAGATGAATCAGAGGTCGATACACCGGCCAATCCATACGACGAACCCAGACCTTTCCCCGCGAAGCCAGGATCAAACCCAGATTCGGAGGTAGTTCGTCGGGATCCAGTCTGCGCCAGAGACGGTATTCCGGGTCCAGTAGCACCTCTTCCGGAGGGGCTTTAAGGGTGACCTCCAGATCCTTACGGGGACCGGAGAGATCCACCTCCAGTTTCCGTTCCTCTCCTCCTTTTATCCACAGGGGTACCCGGAGATGATAATAGGGCGGATCCTGATAAAGGGTTAGACCCAGCCGATAGGTATGGTTCTCTTTGAGGAGATAACGTTTACTCAGATGCAAAGAGGGTTCCCCGGTTCGTTCAACCCATTGCTGGAAGAAAGCGGAAAGATCCCGGCGATAATGTTCCGAAAAGACCTGTTGGAGATCCTCCCAATCTGCCTCCTGATAAAGGTAGCGGGAGAGAAAATCCCTTAAGGCTCCGTAAAAGACCTGGTCCCCGACTGTTTGCCGGAGCATATAGAAGAAGTAAGCTCCTTTGCCGTAGCCCACGGCCTGGGAGCAGCGGTCCGTCCGGGCCACAAAGAGCGAAAGAGGAAAGGGATCCTTGCCCTGACACCACGTCTCATGGGAGATAAGGAGGTCTTTGCGGTAGGAAAGGCCCTTGCCCCTCTTTTCCGCCTGTTTCCAGTCGGCAAGATAGGTAACCAGCCCCTCCGACCAGTTGGCCTTCCGCGGATAGACTCCGCAGCCGAACCATTGGTGGAGTATCTCGTGGGGAAGGGAGGTATCGAGAATGAAGGGGAGGCGGATCACCTTCTCGCCGAAAAAGATGAGGGTGGGATAGGCCTCCCCCACCTCTCGATTTATCTCCACGATGGAAAGCCTTCGATAGGGCAGGGGACCCAGAAGTTGCTTGTACTGATCCAAATACTTTAAGGTCCTGGCCAGATAGGTCTGGGCCAGATCCGGGTCCGGGTGGCGAAGATACAGAGCCACGATGAGACGTCCGTGTTTGCGATAATAATATTCGTAGGGCCCGTAAATGAGAGGAGGAGGGGGGGTGGGGTGGTTCAGGACGAAGGTATAGACCTTGCGCCGCTTGCGGGTTTTTACCGTGAGTTTCTCCGCGGAAGTAATCACCTTAAGGGAGGCCGGAACGGTGACACTCAGCGTATAGTAGGAAAGGCCCTCCGGGGCGGGGAACCAGTTTCCGAAAAGGAGCCCTTCTCTGGCTCCCAGATAACCCCCTCTGGAGGCCTCTTCCCCCGGGGGAAAGACGGCTCGAAAACTAATCTCCACTTTTTCGGTTTTCCCCACCGTGAGGATG
>NZ_WFVX01000107.1:0-4620 GCF_015491435.1 Thermosulfurimonas sp. | reverse complement strand
GGGGACCTGGTGACCGCGGTAAACGGAGTCCCGGTGCGCACCTGGGACGATCTCACCCGGCTGGTAAGGAACCACGGCTCCCGTCCCCTGGTCCTTCGGATCAAACGAAAGGAAGAGATCCTCACCATCCGTCTTCGGCCCCAGATACGCACGGTAAAAAATCTTTTCGGTGAAGAGGTTCGGGTTCCGGTCATCGGCATCGTGGCTTCCGGACGCTTTGTCACCCAGAAGATCCCCCCTTACCGGGCCTTCACCGAGGGGCTTATCCGCACCCTGGCCCTGATCAAACTCACCCTGGTGGCCATAGTCAAACTGGTCGAAAGGGTGCTACCCCTTTCCTCGCTGGGAGGCCCGCTTCTCATCGCTCAGATGGCCGGTCAGCAGGCCCGGGAGGGTTTCCTGGCCCTGCTTCTCTTCGCGGGGATCCTCTCGGTCAATCTGGGGGTCATCAATCTTCTTCCCATCCCCATGCTCGACGGAGGGCATCTCTTCTTTTACGGAATAGAGGCCCTGCGCGGACGTCCCCTTTCCCTGCGTACCCGGGAAAGGATTCAGAAGGTAGGGCTGGCCCTTCTTCTGGCCCTGATGGTCCTGGTATTTTACAACGATCTGGCCCGGCTCTTTCCGCGATGGGTACCCCATCTCTCCCGCCCCTGATCCTGGCCCTGGAGACCTCCGGCGAAACCGGAGGGGTGGCCCTCTACCGGGAAAGGCTCCTGGGGGAGGTCCTTCTTTCGGGTTCCATCACCTATTCGCGGAGGCTTCTGCCGGCGGTGGAATTCCTGCTGCGTCATCTGGATCTCCGGCTGGAGGAGGTGGACATCCTCGCGGTCTCCATCGGTCCGGGGAGTTTTACCGGGTTACGCATCGGTGCCGCCACGGTAAAGGGCCTGTCTCTGGCCCTGGGCAAACCGGTGGTGGCGGTGGATACCCTGGCGGCTCTGGCGGCCCTGGTGCCCGTCTCTCCCTACCCGGTATGTCCGGTCCTGGATGCCCGCCGGGGGGAGATCTTCGCCGCCTTGTATCGGACCGAAGGGGACGAACCCCGGACCCTCCTCCCTCCGGGGCTTTATTCCCCGGAGGCCCTCTGTGCCCATCTCTCCGGCCCCACCCTCTTCGTAGGGGAGGGGTTACGAGTCTATGGAGAGTTTTTCCGGGAAAGACTGGGGGAAAACTTCCTGCAGGCTCCGGGGCATCTCCGCGAGGGGCGGGCCTCGGCCGTGGCCTGGCTGGCCTCCCGCAAGGCCCTGCGGGGTGAATTCTGCGACCCCGCCCGGCTGGTCCCTTCCTATCTAAGAGCCACGGAAGCGGAAAGGAACCGGGGGTGGAAGCGTGCTTAGGTTCCTCCTGCGCCGGCTCCTTTCCCTTGCCGTTACCTTCCTGGGGATCACCATCATCAGTTTTGCGGTCATCCACCTGGCCCCCGGCTCCCCGGTAAGCTCGGTGGCGGAGTTCAATCCTAAATTCACCCCGGAGATGCGCGAAAGGCTGCGCCGGGAATTCGGGCTGGACCAGCCCCTACCCGTTCAGTACTGGCGCTGGCTCCGGGGCCTCCTTACCCTGAACCTGGGGCGCTCTTTTGCTCCGGACCGCCGTCCGGTATGGGAAAAGATCCGGGAACGTCTCCCGGTGACCGTGCTCATCAACGTCCTGGCCATGCTCCTCATCCTGGCGGTGGGAATCCCCCTGGGGGTGGCCTCGGCGGTAAGGGAGGGCTCGTTTTTCGACCGGGCGACCACGGTAACGGTGTTTCTAGGGTACGCCATGCCCGGTTTCTGGCTGGCCCTGCTGCTCATGCTCCTTTTCGGGATCAAGCTGGGCTGGCTTCCCATCTCCGGGCTCCATCGGCTCATGGGGTACCAGAGCCTCAGCCTCACCGGAAAGATCCTGGACTGGGCCAAGCATCTCGTGCTCCCGGTATTCGTGGCCGCCTTCGGAGGACTGGCCGGGATCTCCCGCTACATGCGCTACAGCATGCTTGAGGCCCTTTCCCAGGATTATATCCTTACCGCCCGGGCCAAGGGACTTCCGGAACGAACCGTGGTCTATAAACACGCCCTAAGAAACGCCCTCCTTCCCCTCATCACCATCCTGGGGCTCTCGGTCCCCGGGCTCATAGGAGGAAGCGTAATCTTTGAATCCATCTTCGGCATCCCGGGTCTGGGGCAGCTCATGTGGCAGGCGGTGATGGCCCGGGATTACCCGGTAATCATGGGGAACCTGGTGCTGGTTTCGGTGCTCACCCTCCTAGGCAACCTTCTGGCGGACATCGGCTACGCCCTGGCGGATCCCAGAATACGTCTGGAGGGTCGATCCTAGATGGGGGAGACCCTGATCCTGCTCTGGCGTCATCCTTGGGGCAGGTTCTCCCTGGTGGGGGTGGGGATCCTGGTCCTGGTGGCCCTGGCCGCTCCCTATCTCACCCCCTACGATCCTCTGGCCATTGACGTCCGGCACGTGCTCGAACCCCCTTCCCCGGCCCATCCTCTGGGCACCGATCTCCTGGGACGCGACGTCCTCTCCCGGATAATTTACGGAACCCGTATCTCCATGGAGGTAGGGGTGGTGGCGGTGGGGCTTTCCCTGGCGGTAGGCACCTTCCTGGGGGCCCTGGCCGGTTATTACGGCGGATGGGTGGATGGCCTCATCTCCCGGCTCATCGATATCATGCTCTGTTTTCCTACCATTTTCCTCATCCTGGCGGTGATCGCCTATCTCCAACCCTCCATCCTCAACATCATGATCGTCATCGGTCTTACCGGCTGGATGGGGGTGGCCCGACTGGTGCGGGCGGAATTTCTGAGCTTGAGGGAAAGAGAATTCGTTCTCTCGGCCCGGCTGGCCGGGGCTTCGGACCTGCGGATCATTTTCCGGCATCTCCTGCCCAACGCCCTTCCTCCCATTCTGGTGGCCGCCACCCTGGGGGTGGGAAACGCCATCCTCATCGAATCGGCCCTCTCTTTCCTGGGCCTGGGGGTCCAGCCCCCCACCCCCTCCTGGGGGAACATGCTTACCGAGGGAAAGAGCTGTCTGGAGGTGGCCTGGTGGCTTTCGGTCTTCCCCGGCCTGGCCATCCTCATCACCGTGCTTACCTTCAACCTCCTGGGAGAGACCCTGCAGGAGATCACCAATCCCCGGAAACGCGTTTGATCCCTTCCGCTTGCCTCCCCGGAGGCCGTACTTATATTTTGAGCAGAAAATCCACGAAAGGAGGTGATCAATATGGCTGAGTTAATGCTGTGGCGTCCTCTTCAGGAATTAAAGCGTGAAATGGACCGTATCTGGGACGAATTCTTCGGCAGGATGCGTTTTCCGGAGCGCTGGGAGGGGCTGGAATGGAGTCCGGCGATAGACGTATCCGAGACCGATGACGCGGTGGTGGTAAGGGCGGACATTCCGGGGCTCGATCCGGAGGATCTGGAGGTCCGACTCTCCGGCCGCACTCTGACCATCAAGGGTGAGAAGAAGCAGGAAAAGGAGGAGAAGAAGGAGAACTTCTATCGGGTGGAACGGGTTTACGGTTCCTTCGTGCGCACGGTGGATCTTCCGGCCGAGGTGGAGGCGGACCGGGCGGAGGCCACCTACAAGAACGGTGTACTCAAGATCACCCTGCCCAAAAAGGCCGAGGCCCGGGGCAAGAAGGTCAAGATCCGCGTGGAAAAATAACTAGAAGCAGCTCGACTTGCGCATAGCCGGAAGGGCGTGCTCCCGGCACGCCAGCACGTTGAATCAACCCTTGCGCCCCAGATAGGCCTCGCGGATCTCGGGGATGGGTTCCCCGCAGATGGCGCAGCGGGGAACCCCGTTCCACTTCTTCTGGGCCTTCCAGAGTTCTTCGGCCAGCTGTTTGGCTCCCTTGGGTCGGGCCATCAGGAGGGCACCTCCAGGAGTATTTTTACCGAAACCGGCTGCACCTCCCTGAGGATGGTCTGCCGATAGCGACGGAACAACCAGAGGGTCTGGGGATGGGGATGAACGATGACCACCAGTTTTCCTTTTCGATGGGCCTTTTGAAGGATGCTCCGCAACACGGCCTCCAGCCGCCGCCGGTCCAGACTATTATCCAGGAAAACGTCCCTCTGTGCAAACCTGATTTTCAGGGAGGCAGCCACAAAAGGGGCCATAGTCTGCGGAGTGGTGCGACTATCCACAAAAAATAGCCCTTTTTTCTTTATTTCCTCCATAACCCAGAGCATGCGCACCGGATCCTGGGAAAAGAGGGAACCCATGTGCTGATTGACGCCCTCGGCGTAAGGGACCAGGGAGAGCAGATAGCGGGTGCGCCGGCGGATCTCCTTTTCGGACATGGAAACGGTAAGGCCTCCCGGGGGATTGCGGTCCTCGGCCTCCATGGGGAGATGGACCATCACCGTAAAGCCCCGGCGATGGGCCTCCCGGGCCAGACGGGGGGTGAAGGGGGCCTGGGGAAGAAAGGAAAAGTTCCGGATGATCCCCAGATCGAAGAATTTTCTCTCCAGGGAGGGACGCTGCCCCATATCATCCAGGATAAAGGCCACCCGGGGTTTACGGAGGGAAGCCGAGGGAGAAGGTTTTCTTACCGAACGCGGAACCCGAGGGGAGGGAGCCACCGCCGGAGGCCTTCTTCGTGGGGGGTGCGGG
>NZ_WFVX01000106.1:0-2407 GCF_015491435.1 Thermosulfurimonas sp. | reverse complement strand
CCTTCCCCGGGGAGGTGGAAGCGCCTCTCGCGGATCCTTCTCGGGGTGGGGATCTTCGGCTGTCTTTTGGGGCTGGTTCTGGGGGTCTATACCCTGAAGAGGCTTTTACACCCGGCCGGAGGGAAGGCCCAGCCGGTGAAAAGCTCTATCCCGGCTGAGTCCCCGGCGCAGGGGCCTCTGGGTTCTCTTCCCCTGCCCGGAAGGACGGAACATGCCCTGGTGCTCAAACATTTTCTTATTCCCCTTCAAACCGAGGGAGGGGCTCCGGTCTTCATCAAAGCCTCGGTGGTCCTCTATTTCACCACCCAGAAGGAGGTCCTCAGGGCCAGAAAACTGGAAAATCCCCTGCGTACCATCATCTACGAGACCTTCAAAAACATTCCCTTTTACTACTGGCGCAGCCCGGAGGGGGTCAAGAAGATAAGGGCGGCTCTTCTTAAGGCCCTTAGAGAGCGGGCCCCGGAAAACCTGGTTCCGGTTTCGGTGGAGGTAACGGGGTATATTCTCAAATAAGAGGGAGGGTATGCCGGAAAGGATAGAAAAACCCTCGGGGGTAATCCCGGTTCTTCCCTCGGTGGAACACGAGAAACAGAAATCCAGGCGCAGGGAGGATCGGAGAAAAAAGCCTCCGGATCGCTCGCGGAAAGAGCCTCCCGGATCCCGAAAGAAGGAAGGGGAGATCGACCTGGTGATATGATCAAGGATCCGGTTTTCTGGCAGCTTGTACTGGACTTGCTTCTCCTGGTGGCCATTCTGGTGCTTTTTCTGCGGATCCGGCGCCTGGTCCCCTCTTCCCTTCGGGAGGTGGTCTCCAGGCTGGAGATCCTGGAGCGGTTGTCCGAGGATCTGGCCCGTTATCTGGAGGAGGAAAGGCGTATCTATGCCCGTCTGGAGAGGGCCCTGAGGGCCGGGGTGCAGGCCTGGGAAGGGCAGGAAGAGGAACGCCGCACCCTCAGGGAAAAGGTGCTCGGGGATTACCGTCAGGGAACGGAGGTGAAGGAGATCGCCCGGCGCTATGGCCTCTCCGAGGGAGAGGTGGAGCTATTGATCTCGCTGGAACGGTTTCGGAGTAGGAAATGAGGGTAACCCTTCCGGCCCCGGTCGCCTATCTTCCGGAAAACCTCCTGATCCTTTTTGAGCGGCCGGGGCGGGAACTCACCGTCCGGGTCATCGAGGTGGAGGGCAAGACCCTTACCCTGGAAGCCGGGGGGGAGCGTTTCCAGGCCCGTCTGGCCGGAGCGCTGGTTCCCGAAGATTTTCGCCCCGGGGAGACGGTGCGGGTGCGGGTCCTCTCGGCGGGGCCCCCGGTGGTCTTGCACCTTATCGAGGGCAGCGGGGTCTCCCGGGTCCAGGAAAGACTGGCGGATCTGGTGCGTCTCATTCAGGGGCGGGCCCTCCCGGTGCCGGAAGGGCCCCTGGTTTCGGAAAGACCGGATCTTTCCTCGCTCCTGACCTTTCTGCTTCAGGCCGTCGGCGAACATCCGGAGGAGGGCAAGGCCCCCCGGCGGGAGGCCAAAGCGGCGGAAACCCCGCTCACCCAGACCCTTCTCCATCTCTGGAAGGGAGGAGGTCTGATCCTTCCCTTTTTCTTCGCCGATCGGCTTTCCTGGGGGTTTCTGGAGGCCGATCGAGAAAAGGAAAGACCCCGGGAGAGATACATTTACCTGCGGCTTTTTCTCGGAAATCTGGGTTTGATGGAGGCCTTTCTGCGGCTTCAGGGTTCTCAGCTGAAGGTGGATTTTCTCTTCTCCCGGGAGGAGGCCCTGACTCTGGCCCGGAAGGAAGTAATTAATCTGAGAAGGGAGCTGGCGGAAAGGGGGTTCTGGCCAGAGATCAGTCTGGAGAAGGCCTACCATGAACCCGGAGCCTTACTGGCCAGGGAGGGGTAATCCACAGGGGGGTTAGGGAAGATGAAAGCCTTGGTGGTAGATGATTCCAAGTCCATAAGGCAGATCGAAAGAAGATACTTAGAGGAGATGGGCTTTACGGTGGTGGAGGCCGAAAACGGCGAGGAGGCCCTGAAAATACTGCGTGAAAATCCGGATGTGCGGCTGATTATTCTGGACTGGCACATGCCGGTCATGAACGGCTACGAGTTTCTCAAGACCGTCCGGGCCAATCCCGAGTGGAACCAGGTCAAGATCATGATGGTAACCACGGAAAATCAACAGAAAAGTGTCATCGACGCCCTTATGGCCGGGGCCAACGAATACCTGATGAAACCCTTTGATCGGGAGATGCTGGAGACCAAGATCCGATTTCTACTGGAGGAGACCCTGTGAAGATCAGAGTGCTCATCGTGGATGATTCTCCGGTTATTCGGCGGCTTTTGCGGGAGGCCCTTTCCAAGGAGATGGATATGGAAGTGGTGGGGGCGGCCCGGGACGGTCGCGAGGCGGTGGAGATG
>NZ_WFVX01000105.1:0-26133 GCF_015491435.1 Thermosulfurimonas sp. | reverse complement strand
AGCCTGGAGGAGGTAATCTCCCACGGTGAGACTTTTTTCCACCTTTATCGTGGCGTACTCCACGCTTCCCAGGTGGGCGTTACCGGAGACATGGATACGACAGGTTTCTCCATGGATCAGGCCCTGGATCACCAGGTTACCCTCCACCTCTATTTCGGCCTCGTCCTCCACCCCTCCCAGGATTTCCACCTCGCCCTTGGCCCAGACCTTGAATCCCCGCCGCACCGAACCGGTAACGGTAAGTTTCCTTCCGCAGAAACGCACATTTCCCGAATCCCAGTCCACATCCCCTTCCAGGGTGAACTCCGGATCCACGCATAGTTTCCCCTGTTTTTCCACCAGACATCCGTCTCTTTCGGCGATCAGAAATTCTCCCTTCTCATCCGGTCGCAGGCCCTCGCCGTAATTGAACTCCACATCCTTGGTGGGAGGAGGGGGGATCACCTCTCCCCATACGTTATGGCCGGGTTGCCCGGGTCGGGGAGGAACCCTTCGCACCACCCGGGTTCCGGCCCGCACGGAGACCACCAGGTTCATCTCCCGCAGATCCACACGATGTTTATCCACCTTCCGGGGGCCATGGGAGAGGTCCACCAAAAATTCCAGGTGCCCGTCCTGGCCGGGAATGGGAGGTTGCCCCCGGGCCACGATGGCCCGATTTTCCTGTAGCTCCGGTTTTTCCAGAACACCGGAAAGCCCCAGCTCAAGAAGTTTCCGCCGTATCTCCTCCCATTCTTCCGGCCCCGGGACTCCGCCCTCCACCCAGGCCTCCATTTCATCTCCGGAGGTTCGCAGGAGATAACGGTCGTTCAGGGGAAAGCCCTTCTTTTTGGCTTCTTCCCGCGCGCTCATGCTCGTTTCCAGGATTTTTCTTCTCCCCGCAGGAGACGCTGTAGATTGGAGCGATGTTTGACCCAGATGAGCAGGGTCATGAGCAGGGTCATCCAGAAATAGGCCGGCTCAGGCGAAAAGAGACGCACCCACAGGGGAGCCAGCAGGGACCCTAGCAGAGACCCCACGGAAACGAAACCGGAGAGAGCCACCGCGGCCACGAATACGGGCAGGGAAAGCAGGAGGGCCTTAGGACAAACCACCAGGAGCACTCCGGCCGCGCTGGCCACCCCCTTTCCTCCGCGAAAGCCGAGATATATCGGGAAGAGATGCCCCAGGAAGGCGGCCAGTCCGGTGGCTGCCACCCACCAGGGATAGCCTTCCAGATCCTTCAACCAGAACCGGGCCACCGCCACCGGAAGGATGGCCTTGCCCAGATCCAGGACCAGGGTAAGGGCCCCCCATTTTCTCCCCAGCAAGCGGGCTACGTTGGTTGCTCCGGGGTTGCCGGAACCGGCCCGGCGGGGATCGATCCCAAAGGGACGACACACCACCACGGCAAAGGGAACGGACCCCAGAAGATAGGCCCCGGCTACCAGTAAAAAAGCTTTGAGCATATAGGTCTGATTTACCAACTTTGCTCGCAAAAATCAACTTTTCAGACCGCGAAAGTCAGGACTTGGGCGAGGTTTGAAGTTTTTCCCGGATCTTCTGGCGCAGGGGAGAGTCAGAGGGAAGATATTTTAAGGCCTTGCGAAAGTGGTAAAGCGCCACCCGGGTGTCTCCCTGCAGATTGAAGTAGCGGGCGAACTGATAGTGGGCCTCGCCCTCGTGCCCCATCTGAGAAAGAAGGTAGCCGTAGTAATAATGAAAATCCGGGAAATTATCCAGTTTATGGGCCAGATCCCGGAAGATGGGCCAGGCTTTGGCCCAGAGACGTTCCTCTTGATAGGTGCGGGCCAGGATCCAGAGGGCCCAGGTATCCTTGGGATGACGGCTTAGGTAATCCTCCAGCATCTCCCGGGCCTGGGGGTAGTAGCCGGCCCGAAAATAGACCTCCGCCAGATCCAGGCGGAAATAATCCTGCTTCGGAAACTGGCGCACGGTCTGACGGAGTTCCTTTATGGCTTCCCGGAAGAAGCGGGCCCGGGCCAGGGCCATTCCCAGACCGTAATGTAACATGGGATCATCCGGGGAATATTTGAGGGCCTCCCGGTAGCGCATTACCAGAAGTCCCGGATCGTGGGTTTCCACCTTTACCCGAACCTGAATCCGGCGCAGATAGAGGGGATCCGTGGGGCGATAGCTCGCGGAGGGATGGGTACGATGGTACCTCTTGACCAGGGTTTCCAAATAGGTGATCCTTTCCGGGGGAGCGGGGTGAGTGAGAAGATAATTGGGGCCGGTTTCGGTGAGAAGCCAGCGGTGCCGGACGATCTTCTGCAGGATGGAGAGAAAGGCTCCGGGATCATACCCGGCCCGGGTCAGGTATTCGAACCCCAGACGGTCGGCTTCCTCTTCCTCGGCCCGGCTATAGGCCAGGGCCCTGGTCAGGGCCAGAGAAGTGGAGGTTACGGCCAGGGCACCTCCGGTTTTGCCCCCTCCCAGCAGGAGACCGGCCAGAGTTACCGCCCCGGTGGCCAGCTGGAGACGCTTGAGGACTTCCATCCTGCGAGCCACATGGCGGGCCTGGATATGGGCCATTTCGTGGGCCATCACTGCAGCCAGTTCGTCCTCGCGGTCCACCTCCTCGATGAGACCCGAGGTGAAGAAGATGTATCCCCCCGGTAGGGCAAAGGCATTCAGGGTGGGGTTTTTGACCACATAGAACCGGAAGGAAAAATAACGGGGCCCTACCCCGGGGATCAGACGCCGGGCGATGCTTTCCAGATAGGCGGTGACCTCCGGGTCCTCCAGGATCTCGGCCCTTTTTCGGATCTGGGCCAGGACCTTCCGCCCTATTTGGGCTTCCTCCTCCGGGGAGATGAGGGCCCGGGCCGCACCGCTCCAGGCCAGAATCAGGACCAATAAAAGGGATACGATCCTGCGCATAAAGATATTTTAAAACCAAAAAGGGGCGGGGGTTAGCCCCCGCCCCTGGAGAAGACCAGCCGGGAGATGGGCTTAGAACTCCGGAGGAGGCGAAGGAGATTTCTCCTCCTTCTTGGGTTTTTCCGCCACCATGGCCTCGGTGGTGAGGAGCAGCCCGGAAATGGAGGCCGCGTTCTGGAGAGCCGTGCGGCTGACCTTCTTGGGATCGATCACCCCCGCGGCCATAAGATCCTCGATCTCGCCCTTGGCGGCGTTGAAACCACGGGTGCCGTTTTCGGCCTTTACTTTCTCCACGATGATGGAGCCCTCAAAACCGGCGTTTTCCGCGATCTGCCGCAGGGGCTCCTCCAGGGCCCGCATGATGATCTTAACCCCCTGTTTCTCGTCGGTATCCTCAATCTCATGAAGGAGGTTTTCCAGAGCCGGCAGACAACGGATGTAGGCCGTGCCGCCACCGGCTACGATACCCTCCTCCACCGCGGCCCGGGTCGCATTGAGGGCATCCTCCACGCGGGCCTTCTTTTCCTTCATTTCGGTCTCGGTGGCCGCTCCCACATAGATTACCGCCACGCCACCCACCAGCTTGGCCAGCCGCTCCTGCAGCTTCTCCCGATCGTAATCCGAGGTGGTCTCCTCGATCTGAGCCCGGATCTGCTTGACCCGGGCCTCGATGTCTTCCTTCTTGCCCGCACCGTCGATAATGGTGGTGTGTTCCTTGGTGATCACCACCCGACGGGCCCGACCCAGATCGCTGAGCTGGGCGTTCTCCAGCTTGAGACCGAGCTCTTCGGAAATCAGGGTCCCGCCGGTGAGAATGGCGATGTCCTGGAGCATGGCCTTGCGCCGTTCACCGAAGCCCGGAGCCTTTACCGCACAGCAGTTAAGCACGCCCCGGAGTTTGTTCACCACCAGCGTGGCCAGGGCTTCGCCCTCCACATCCTCGGCGATCACCAGGAGGGGCTTCCCGGACCGGACCACCTGCTCCAGCACCGGGAGAAGATCCTTCATGGAGCTGATCTTCTTATCGTGGATCAGGATGTAAGGCTCCTCCAGCACGCATTCCATCTTGTCCGGATCGGTTACGAAATAAGGAGAGATGTATCCCCGGTCGAACTGCATTCCCTCCACCACGTCCAGATAGGTCTCCAGGCTCTTGGATTCCTCCACGGTGATCACGCCTTCCTTACCCACCTTGTCCATGGCATCGGCGATGATATTACCGATGGTGCTGTCGTTGTTGGCGGAGATGGTAGCCACCTGGGCGATCTCCTGGCGATCCTTGCAGGGTTTGGCCAGTTTCTCCAGTTCCTTGACCACCACCTCTACCGCCCGATCGATTCCCCGCTTGAGGGCCATGGGGTTGGCTCCGGCGGCCACCAGCTTGCTTCCCTCGCGAAAGATGCACTGGGCCAGCACCGTAGCCGTGGTGGTTCCGTCTCCGGCCACGTCACTGGTCTTGGAGGCCACCTCCTTGACCATCTGGGCCCCCATGTTCTCGAACTTATCCTCCAGCTCGATTTCCTTGGCTACCGTAACCCCGTCCTTGGTAATGGTGGGGGAACCGAAGGTCTTCTCGATGATGACATTCCGACCCTTGGGACCCAGGGTAACCTTGACCGCATTGGCCAGCTTGTTCACACCCGTAAGGAGCTTCTCCCGGGCCTGCACGTCGTAAATAATATCCTTCGCCGCCATAACCTCACCTCCCTATAGAGAATTTTGGAGAATTTTTAGTCTTCAATGATGGCCAGTACGTCGTCTTCACGCATGATGAGAAACTCTTCTCCCTTGATCTTTACTTCCGTACCGGCATATTTCCCGAAAAGGATCTTGTCCCCCTCCTTCACCGCCAGGGGCTGCTTCTGACCGTTGTCCAGGATTCGCCCCTCACCTACCGCGATCACCTTACCCATGACCGGCTTTTCCTTGGCCGTATCCGGGATGATAATGCCCGCTTCGGTCCTCTCTTCCTCCTCAAGGCGCTGAACCAGAATACGATCATGCAGCGGCTTGATCTTCATAGCCACCCCTCCTTCTGCCGTGAATTTTTGTTAGCACTCGTTTGTTTCGGCTGCTAATATAATCACCGGGGAAAAAGTTGCAAGGGGTCAGCGGCGGGTCAGGGCCAGGAGAACGGAGAGGAGGAGCACCCCCAGGGAACACCAGATGAAGGTGGAGAGGTTCAGGGGGAGAGCGGGAAGGGCCTGGGGTAATAGCGAGGAAACAATAGAAGGGAGGGTAAAGAAGAGAATGAAGAGCAGGGTTTCTCCCAGGAGGAAGATCTTTAAGAAGAACTCCAGTTGCCGACGGAAGATACGCCGGGCTTCCAGGCGTTTTTGTTCTTCTTCCGCCTCGTCCAACAGACGCGAAAGGCGTTCGAATTCCTTAAAGATGCGGGGAAAATCCTTCACCGGGTCCTTGCCCAGTCGATGTTCCACCCGGGTGAGGCGTTCGCCTATTTCTTTGAGTTTGTAACCCCAGTTGCGGGCTTCTCCCGGGTAGGGGTAGGAATGCCAGTATCTTCTAAGCCGGGTATAACGGGCATAATACTCGGAGAGGGAATTCTGGAGTTCCCGGATCTTGCGGTAGGTGTAACCCTTCAGTTCCAGGGCCAGCTCCGAGGCCTGGAGGGCCACCTGTTCCAGACGATAAAAGGATCCCGCATAAATCTCCTCTCTCAGGCGTCGCAGACGGTCTTCCAGGGCAGCGCGTTCCTCCTCGGAAAGGATGCCCTTGACCCGGTGAAGTTCATCCTCGGCCTCCCGGAGGGTGGAAAGGGCCTCGGCCTGCTTCCTTTCTTCCAGATCCAGCAGCTCTTTTTCCAGATCCGAGGCCATGGGTAAGAAGACCGGCTCCAGAAAGGAAAGGCCATAAAGGAGAGGATACCCCAGGTAGGCCCGGAGGGATTCCAGATGCGGGGTTTCGGCTCCCAGGAGGATGTTGGCCTTAAGACGATGAAAAGCCGCCGGGTGGAAGGAATGATCCGCCCGGCGACCGAGGGCGTAGTTCCTTTCCGCGGAGGTATAATCCCTTTTCCATTCGTGAAGGCGCCCCTTCCAGGTGAGAACCACGGCCTGAACCAGGGGAGGAAGCCCCTCCAGGGAAAGCTGGTCCAGGTAATATCGGGCCTTCTCCGGATCTTCCTCCAGGATTCCCACCTGAGCCAGCCCCAGAAGGGCCCGATAATCTTCCTCTTCCAGGGTCAGAAAACGCTGTTCCGCCTCGGAAAGATCCCCCTGAAGCAGACATTCCAGACCGATCTGGAGATTTCCTCCCTGGCCCACGACCTCCCGGGGCAAAGGAATCTGGGCAAAGTGGATTCCTTCCGTGGTCCGATAGAAGAGCACCCAGAGAAAGGAGGGCAGGAGATAAAAATAGCGGGCATAAAGGCCGTTTAATTCCGGGGCGTCCAGTTTTTGGGCTTCGATGGGTTCCGAAACCCGGGCTCCGAGATCCGGCAGACGAAGGCGGAGGTAAGAGAAGAAGGCCTCTCCCGGAACCCTCTCTTTGAGGGCCGGGCAGGCGGAGGTCCGGTGCCAGGGAAGATCGCAATAAAAGCAGGGCTCTCCTTTTCCCACCCAGAGGAGATCCCGTGCCGCAAAAAGGGTTTCCGGGGAAACGGTGGAAGGGGTCTTTACTTCGACCAGACCGTCTTTTTCCTGAAACTGCACCATAAACTCGAAGGCAGAGGTATTCGGTTCCAGTTCGCGGCGCAGGGCCGGAGAGATATAGATCCTTCCCGGTCTGGGCCAGGGAGGGGCCTTGTTTTCGGGAAAGAGGGTGAAGGGAAAGGGGGTTTCTCCCAACTGGAAGAGACGACGCAGGGAAGAGAGGGCCTTTTCCAGTTCGGGAAATTTCTCCGCTTCCAGGGTAAAGGTCTCCCCTTCTCTGGGGAGGACCCCGGAAAGGGAGCGGATGACCAGAGACCTGAAATCCGGTTCCCGTCCGGCAAAGAGGAAGGATACCAGCCGATCGTGGAAAAGCAGCCGCAGTTTCTCCTTCAAGCCCTGAGCCTCCAGAGATAAAGCCCGATCCCCAGGGTGATGGCGGTATCGGCCAGGTTGAAGGCCGGCCAGTGATGAACCCCCCAGTGCAGGTCCACAAAGTCAAAGACCGCTCCGTGCCACAATCTATCCAGGGCGTTTCCCAGGGCCCCTCCGGCCACCAGTTCCAGAGCCACTCGTCTTCCCCGGTCTTTCTCCCCCCTGCCCCACCAGAAGATGGCTCCGGCGGCAAGCAGTCCTATAAAAGACCAGAGGATTCCTCCCCACTCCCGGAAAAGACCGAAAGCCACCCCGGGGTTATGGACCTTCACCAGATTGAGGACCCCGGGCAGGAGGGTGTAGCCCGCCGGAGGGAGGATCCGGAAAAGGATCTCCTTGCTTACCAGGTCCAGGGCCGCGATGATAAGGGCCAGAAGATAGAACCCCTCAGGCCTTCGCAAAGCGTCCCTCCTCCTGGAGACGGCGCACCACCCGGGTACAGCGGGCGCAGAGTCCCGGAAATTCCGGATCCCTTCCCACCTCCTCCTTCCATTGCCAGCAACGCTGGCATTTATCCCCCGGGGCCCGGCGTACCAGAAGGGAAAGCCCCTCTACCTCCTCGCTGTGGTAAAGGACCTCCCTTTCTCCTGGTGCGGGAAGGTCCTCCACCCTTCGAAAATCAGACACCAGGGTAAAATAGGCCCACCAGTCTTCGGAAGTGAAAAACTCCTCCAGATCTTCCGAGGGGCGAACCAGGACCTGGGCCTCAAGCGGGCTGCCTATAAGTTCCGTCTCCTTGCGGGCCTTCTCCAGGGCCCGGGTGATTTCCCCCCGGAGAAGGAGCAATTTTTCCCAGCGTTTCAGGAAATCCTGTTCGGGCTCGGGCCAGCGGATTTCCGGAAAGGTGAGCAGATGCACGCTTTCGGCCTCCCGCGGAAAGGGGTAATGCCGATAAAAGTCCTCGCTGGTAAAAGAAAGGATAGGGGCCAGGAGGCGGGTTAGAGCCTCCAAGACCTCGTAGAGCACGGTCTGGGCCGCCCGCCGCAGGGGGCTTTCCGGATGTTCGCAGTAAAGTCGATCCCTGTTGATATCAATAAGGAGCGAGGAGACCTCCACCACACAGAAACGATGAATCTCTTGGACCACCAGATGAAATTCGTAATCCTCGTAAGCCCGGCGTACCCGTCGGATGAGTTGAGCCAGACGGGCCAGGATGTAGCGTTCGAATTCCGGAAGTTTTTCCCAGGGGAGATAGTGTTTTTGGGGGTCAAAATCGTAGAGGACCCCCAGGAGGTATCGTCCGGTGTTCCGGATCTTGCGGTAGGCCTCCACCAGGCGTCGCAGGATCTCCTGAGAGAGGCGTATGTCTTCACGATAATCCTCCGAAGCCACCCACAGACGCAGGATCTCAGCCCCGTGCTGATCTACAATATCCTGGGGGTGAATCACGTTTCCCAGGCTTTTGGACATCTTGCGGCCCTGTCCATCCACCACGAATCCGTGGGTGAGGACCGCCTTATAAGGGGGCACGCCCCGGGTCCCCACCGCACACAGGAGGGAACTCTGGAACCAGCCTCGATGTTGATCCGAGCCCTCCAGATAGAGATCCGCCGGGAACCCCAGTTCCGGACGCTGTTCCAGCACCGCGGCGAAGGAGACCCCGGAGTCGAACCATACGTCCAGGATATCTTCCTCCTTGCGGAACTCGGTGCCACCGCATTTCGGACAGCGGGTATCCGGGGGGAGGAGCTCCGAGGCCGGGAGTTCAAACCAGGGATCCGCTCCCTGCTCCCGGAAGATTTCCAGGACCTTCTGGTAGTATTTTTCCTCCCGCAGGATTTCTCCGCATTTCCGGCAGGTGAACACCGTGACCGGTACCCCCCAGGCCCTCTGTCGGGAGAGACACCAGTCGGGGCGTTTTTCCACCATCCCCCGGATACGCTCCCTTCCCCAGCGGGGGATCCAGCGGACCCGATCGATGGCCTCAAGGGCCTTCCCGCGCAAATCTTTGGCTTCCATGGAGATGAACCACTGTTCGGTGGCCCGAAAGATGACCGGTTTTTTGCAGCGCCAGCAATGGGGATAGCTGTGTTCTATCTCCCGGGCCAGGAGCAGACGCCCTTTCCGCTGTAAGAGCTCCACGATTTCCGGATTGGCCGAAAAGATGTTTTTACCCCCGAAGAACTCCACCTCCGGGAGGAAGTTCCCCTGGTCGTCCACCGGGGAATAGACCTCCAGACCGTAACGGAGACCGCTTTCGTAGTCTTCTTCTCCGTGTCCGGGGGCGATGTGCACACAACCGGTTCCGGCCTCAAGGGTAACATAGTCGGCCAGGATGAGACGGCTTTTCCGGGCGTAAAAGGGATGGTAGGCATGTTTGTTTTCCAGATCCCGGGCCCGGATCCGGAGCAGGATCTCCGGCAGATCCCGCCCGAGTTCCGCGCACAGGGCCGAAAGACGGCCCTCGGCCAGGAGGAGGGGTTCCTCTCCGTTCCATCGGACCACCAGGTAATCGAACTCGGGATGCAGGGCCACGGCCAGGTTGGCCGGGAGGGTCCAGGGAGTGGTGGTCCAGATGAGGATGGCTGCCGGTTCCGAAAGTCCCAGTACCGCCAGGGCATCCTCGGCCAGGGGGAATTTTACATAAATGGAAGGAGAACGGTGGGGATAATATTCCACCTCCGCCTCGGCCAGGGCGGTCAGGCAATGGGTACACCAGTACACCGGTTTCTTGCGCCGGTAAACCTGACCCGAGGAGAGAAACCGGACGAATTCCCGGGCGATGGTGGCCTCGTATTCCGGACTCATGGTGAGATAGGGATGGTCCCAGTCCCCGAGGACCCCCAGGCGCCGGAATTCCTCCTTCTGGATATGCACGAACCGTTGAGCATAGGAACGGCAGTGTCTGCGAATCTCGTTTTTGGGCAGTTCCCCCCGCCGGACTTTCAATTCCCGTTCCACGTTTATTTCTATGGGAAGACCGTGACAATCCCACCCCGGAACAAAGGGGGCCCGATAGCCCATCATCCTCCGGCTCTTGAGGATGATGTCTTTGAGGATCTTGTTTAAGGCCGTGCCCATGTGAATATGGCCGTTGGCGTAAGGAGGGCCGTCGTGAAGGATAAACACCGGGCCCTCGCGCTGTTCCAGTTTTTCGTAGAGGCGGAGATCCTCCCAGAATTTCAGGAATTCGGGTTCCCGCTGGGGGAGCTTACCCTTCATGGGAAAATCGGTGCGCGGGAGATTCAGCGTGTCCTTCCAGTCCATAGGTTATACCCTCCTTACCCGAACACTTCCCCCATACTTAACCCTTAGAATCCCGGCCTAGCAAGGAGGGGACTTAATATTCTTCGGAGGGCCACATCTCCGGAGTGAACCGGACCACCCGATTACGCCCGGCTTCCTTGGCCTTGTAGAGGGCTACGTCCGCATACTTGATGGCTTCCCAGATACCCTGGGCATCGGTGGGAAATTCGCTTACACCTATGGAAATGGTGCGCCGGATGAGCCCTTTGGGGGTTTCGAATTGATGGGTTTCCACCGCGGCCCGTAATTTCTCGGCGATCTTTTCGGACTCCCCGCTCCGGACATCCACCAAGAGGATGAGGAATTCTTCTCCTCCGAACCGCACCACCAGATCCGAGGAACGTACGTTTTTCTTCAGGATCTCGGCGGTCTCCCGCAGGACCCTGTCTCCCACGTCGTGTCCGTATTTATCGTTCACGGACTTGAAGTAATCCAGATCCGCCATGAGGATTCCCAGTACGGTTTTGCGCCGGAGAACCCCGGCCACCAGATTGTCCAGGGCCTCCTCCAGGAACCGGCGATTGTAAAGCCCGGTCAGGGGATCCTTGAGGGTCTGCTCCCGCAGGGACTGAGCGTAGCGTTTGGCCTCCAGCACCGGAACGGCCTCGGCGATGTAGCGCTCGGCGGTGCGCAGTTTTTCTTTGATGTGTTTCATCTTGCGAGTCTCCATGCCCTTGGGGAGAAAGATCTGGGCTATCCCGATACAGAGCCCGCCGCTCATAAAAGGTACGCAGTAGTGTTCACACTCCTCGGGATGGAGGAAGAGGCGGCACACCCCCGGGTACTCCAGCGAGCTTACCACGTGCCCGGTTCTCTTGGCTCGACAGAGGTTGGCATTGAAGAACTTCTCCGCGTTGACCTCTAGATCGGGCTGAGAGAGGACCACCGGACGCATGGTGTTCTGAGAATTGGAGACCTCATAGAGGGCAAAGACCGGAAGTTCCAGCTTTTCCCGGAAGACCTCGGCCAGGCGATAATAGACCTCCTCGGGATTCTGATCCTCTTCTATGGTATGTTTAAATATGGCCAGATCGGCGAAATACCGGACCAATTCGTTTACCTTTTCCGCTACCACCCCGATTTCGTCCTTGGCATAGTGTTTGACCACACATTCCTCCACGTCCTCGGCGCAGCTTTCATCCCCGTGTTTGAGGAGCCGATCCAGTTGAGCCGCGATCCGATCCAGCGGGAACTTGACCATAAACAAGAAACCCACCGCTCCCCAGATCAAAAATACAGCCAGAATAATGAAGAGAAGGATGTAAAGGTTTCCCAGGCGTCGGGAAAGACTTTCCAGTTCGCGCAGGAACCGTTCTTCCTCTTTCTGGACCCAGGAAAGGACCGTCTCCAGAGCCGCTCGAACCTCCGGGCCTTCGGGATGTTTCAGGATTTTTTGCAGGGCCTCTCGGGCTTGAGGATAGGTGACCGGACGAAGGATTCGAATGGTGAGACCGTGTTCTCCCTCGAAGGTGCCCCCTTTTAGCCCTACTCTGGCCAGTTCTCTGATTTTCTCCTGGAGGAGTAGCCTCCGGGGAGAGCCAGGGGGCAGGGCCTTTTCCTTCTGGAGAAGACGAAGCCCCTCCTGAACCAGGGTTTTATAGGAATAAAAGGGGGCCTGTTCCAGATGACGCCCGAGAAAATTTAACTTGGCAAAAAAATAAAAGGCGATCAAGCTGTTGACCAGGACACAGACCCCGATGATAAAACCGACCTTCCAGAAAAGACTCCGGTTTAGGACCCAGTTAAGAGGCCTTAAAAATTTAAAACGGAGGCATGCTGTTCCCATACCTCTGATCCTGAGTTTGGCTTTTTGAAGGTATATCCATGGCCTTCATAAAAGTCAATAACCCTGATTTTTTCGCTGACCTATGAGAAAAATTTCGCGACTCCGGCTTCGCGTGCTTTTAGGACGGAAGATACGGACCTTCTGCTGAGCGTACTCCTCGACCTCTTTGCGAAAGAGGGAGAATCGTTCTCCTTCAAAGACCTTGATCATAAAATATCCGCCGGGAAGAAGGAGCTCCCGGGCCAGCTCCAGGGCCCGTCGGGCCAGGGCCAGAGAGCGAAAATGATCTCCGGAGCGATCCCCGGTGGTCTTGGGAGCCATGTCGCTGAGGATTACCTGGAAGCCTTCCGGAGCCAGGGCCCGGAGTTCTTCGGGCTGAAGTTCAAAGACGTCCCTCTGTAGAAAAACGAAATTGGGAGCGGAGAGTTTTACCGGATTAAGATCCACCCCCACCACCAGACCCCGGGGCCCCACGATCTTCAGGGCGTATTGGCTCCAGGCTCCGGGAGCACACCCCAGATCCAGGACCCGATCTCCGGGCCGGAGAAGCCGGTATTTTTCCTGGGCTTCCCGGAGCTTATAGACCGAACGGGCCGCAAAACCCTCTTCCCGGGCCTTTCGGGTGTAGTGGTCCGCCCAGGGATTTTTGCCTTTAGCCACCGGAGAGCTCCCGGGAACGCCTGGTGGCCGCAGCCACCGCCTCCATCACCGCTCCGTGAAACCCCCTTTCCGCCAGCACCTTAAGACCGGCAATGGTGGTGCCCCCCGGGGAAGTAACCATGGCCTTGAGGGCGTAGGGATTTTCACCGGTCTCCCGCATGAGTTTGGCTGCTCCCAGAACCGTGCCCACGGCAAGCCTTTCGGCCACCTCCCGGGGAAGACCCTCTTTTACCCCTCCGTCCACCAGGGCCTCAATGAAGGCGAAGACATAGGCCGGACCGCTTCCGGAAAGACCGGTTACGGCATCAAACAGGGACTCCGGCACCCGAATTACCTCGCCCAGAAGGGAAAAGATCTGCTCGGCTAGCTCCAGATCTTCCTCCCGGGCCTCTAGCCCCCCGCAGATGGCACTTACCCCGGAAAGGACCAGGGCCGGGGTGTTGGACATTATCCGTATGATTCGGGAATATCCTCCCAGGAGATCGGCCATGCGAGCCAGGGTGAGACCGGCCACCACCGAAAGGAGAAGGGGCTTGCCTTCCTTTACCGCCTCCCGGACTTCCTTTAATACCCCCGGAGCCACCTGGGGTTTTACCGCCAGCACCACCACCGGGTTCTCCCTGACCACCTCCGGGTTGTCGAAAAGGGTCGTAACTCCGTAGGTGGTGCGAAGATAGGCCTGACGCCCTTCGGAGGGGACCGAAACCGAGATAGCCGCAGGGGATATCTTTTTCGAGGCCAGAAGCCCCCTTATCAGGGCCTCGGCCATTCGCCCCCCGCCAATAAAACCCAGCTTCAATGGATTGACCTTTTCAGACATTCAGGCTTAGCTTACCTGCCCTCCGGTTTATGGCAAGTTTTCTGCGCCCCTTGAGGGACTTAAGGCGCCGAGGGAAGCCCCCTTCTCCACCCTGGAAGACATTCTCGGACAAAAGTCCGAAATTGTCAAGGATGAACTTTTTGGATAGGACAGGGGCGGGAAGAAACCATGACCTTCGGAGAATGGGTGCGCCGAAAACGGGAGGAGGCCGGGCTTTCTATAAATCAGCTGGCCAAAAGGAGCGGACTCTCCGAAAAATATATTCGCCTTCTGGAGAGAGGGGAGCGCCATCCCAAGGTGGAAACCCTGCGAAAACTGGCCCGGGGACTGGGGGTTCCTTTTGAGGAGGTGGCTTCCGCCGCAGGGCTGGAGATTAAAAAGGTGGAGAAGGTTCCGGTGGTCCCCTGGGACTGGATCCGGAAGGGCCTGGAGGTCCGGGGAGAGGCTTTCGGGGTGGCGGATCACGTACCCGAAGGATGGGACTGGGTGGAGGTTATTCCCACCAGTCAGCGGGCCTTTGCCCTCCGGGTTCCCGACGACTCCATGGAACCCGAGTTCGCCGAGGGGGACATCGTGGTGGTGGATCCGATGCGCAAGCCCGTTCCCGGGTGTTTTGTGGTGGTGCGCCGGGGAGAGGAAGCGGTTCTGAGACAGTTTCATGTCTGTGGCGAAAAACGCTTCCTCTGCGCCCTGAATCCCCGCTACCCCGGTACGGAAATGACCGGGGACCACGAAATTATAGGTGTGGTCTGCCAGAAGATCAAAAAATATTAATCTTATCTTTCCAGTTCTATGAGTTCCAGACGATAGCTCTGGTATGAACCCAGGAAGGTGCGCTGCAGGGAGACGATGAGCCCCTCCTTAAGCACGTTTTTGCGCAACCAGTGAAGGGCGAATCCCTGCCAGTCGCTGAGGCTTTCCGTGAGGAGGACCGGATGGACTCCGTAATAAAAAAGTAGCCGCTGGCAGGTGGATTCATGAGGACTGAAGGCGTAAATCCAGACCGGCAAACGGAAACGGGCCACCTTGGTGGCGGTGGTTCCGGTATCCGTGGGGATGATCACCGCCTTTACCTTCAGGTGCTCCACCGTGGTAAAGACATCCAGGGAAAGCACGTCGTCCAGGCTGATGTTCCCTTTATGCAGGGAGGGCAGGATGTTTTCCCGAACCGGAAAGTATTTTCTTTCCTTTTCGGTGATACGGGCGATGCGGGCCATCATCCTTACCGCCTCCACCGGGTAGAGCCCGGCGGCGGTTTCCTCGGAGAGCATGAGGCCATCCGTACCGTCGAGAATGGCGTTGGCCACATCCGTAACCTCCGCCCGGGTAGGGCGCCGGTTATGGGTCATGGATTTTAGCATCTGGGTGGCGGTGATCACCACCTTTCCGGCCAGGTTGGCCTTTTCGATGAGGGTTTTCTGGACCACCGCGATCTCCTCGATGGGGATTTCCACCCC
This sequence comes from Thermosulfurimonas sp., assembly GCF_015491435.1. Lineage (NCBI taxonomy): Bacteria > Pseudomonadati > Thermodesulfobacteriota > Thermodesulfobacteria > Thermodesulfobacteriales > Thermodesulfobacteriaceae > Thermosulfurimonas > Thermosulfurimonas sp. The sequence continues at coordinate 11,238 of NZ_WFVX01000105.1, read as the reverse complement.
CAGGTCCCCTCGCGCGATCATGATTCCATCGGCTTCCTGCAGAATGGCGGAGAAATTTTTTACCGCCTGAGCACGTTCGATCTTGGCGATGAGGAAAGGGGAATAGCCCAGTGAACGGGCGTATTCCCGGGCCCGACGGATGTCCTCCGGACCCTCCACAAAGGAAAGACTTATAGCCTCCACTCCGTGGGCCAGGGCGAAGGCCATAAGGCGTTGATCTTCCTCGGTAAAAGGGGAAAGTCCCAGGTCTATCCCGGGAAAATTGACTCCCTTGTGCGAAAAAAGCTCTCCTCCCACCACCACCCTGGCCCGGGCCCGGCCTCCGGAAATCTCTTCCACCATCAGCTGAATAAGACCGTCGTTGAGATAAACCGAATGTCGGGGCCGCAGCACCTCCAGAAGACCCGGAAGAGGAATGGGAATGGTCCGGGGATCATCGGTTTGTTCCTGCGGTACCAGAAAGACCCGGGTGCCCTTTTTGAGTTCCAGAGGTTCCCGGGAAAGAACCCCTACCCGGATCTTGGGGCCGGGAAGATCGGCCAGGATGGCCACCCTCCTGCCTGCGGCTCGGGCCGCAGCGCGGATGGAGGCGATGTATCCTTCGTGGAGTTCGGGGGTCCCGTGGGCTAGATTGAGGCGGGCGATACTTACCCCGGCCTGGATCATGCGTTGCAGGGTTCGGGGAGAGCTCGAGGCCGGGCCTATGGTGGCCACGATCTTGGATTTAGGATAACTTTTCACCGCCCTGCCCCCTCCTTTCGACCCTTGGATCTAGCATACCCGCCTTCCCCGAGATTTCCTAGAGTTTCGGAGGCCCCGGGACCCCGCCTGAGGAATAGATGCGGAGCACCCGTCCCCGGCGATAGAAGGGTTTGATCTCGGCGATAAGCCTGAGGCCCTCGTTTCGCGGGGGAAATCCCTCCCGCGTCTCCTCCAGGATGATCCCCGGGGGATAGGGCGGGCCCTCAAGCACCGGGATGGGGCCTCCGCGGTAAAAGACAAGAAGATAGTTTTCCCGCTTCAAAAAATAGATCCGGGGATAGGAGAGATAGGGCCGGGCCCTCTTTACCGAGGAAAACCGCAGGGCGTTTCCCTGGATCTCCGCGAAAAGGGCTCCGGTGAGAAGGAGAAGGGATAGGGCAAAGGCGGCCTTTTTAAGGAGTTTTTCCCTTTCCGCAAACCATTCCGCAGCCGAGATCCCGAGGGAGACGGCGAAGAAGGGATAGAGGGAAAGGAGATACTTGCTGAACTTTGCGGCGGTAAAGCTTAGAAGAAAAAGGGGCACAAACCAGGAAAGAAGTACGAAGAGTCTCCGGGGATCCGAAAGGTGAACCCTGACGAAGGCCCTGATCCTCAGAAGAAGGAGACTTTCCGGGAGAAAGCCCAGCAGAAGGGCCCCGGCGTAGTGGTAGAAGGGGTCGCGTTTCCCGGTGGCAAGCCTTCCGAAAAGGTCTTCCCGTACGAATTCGGAAAAATCGCCCCCGCCCAGTCGGTGATAGACCGCAAGGTACCAGAGAAGGACCGGGAGCGCGGAAAGGAAGAGCCCTGCCGGATGAAGGAGCTTAAGGGCTTTACCGTCCTTTCGGATCAGGGCATAGGTAAGCGGCGGAGTAAGGGCCAGGAGGATGAAAGGGCCCTTGGTAAGAAGGCCCAGGGAGAAGGCGAGAAAGGAAAGGAAAAGGTTTTTGCGCTCCCCGGTCTCAAGGTATTTAAGGCCGAAATAAAGGTAGGAGACGAAGAAGAGGGAAAGGAGCATCTCCAGTTCCACCCGGTGGGCGAAGAAATAAAAGCGCGGGGCGGAAAGGAGAAAGAGTGCGGAAAGGAGGGCGGCAAGCCCTCCGGAAAGCTCTTCGGCCAAGCGGAAGGTGATAAGGAGCACGGTAAGCGCCGCAAGGAGGGAGGGGAGGCGCAGTACGGGTTCGCTTACTCCCAGGGGAAAGGCCAGGGCCCCCGCGATCCAGGTGTGAAGCGGGGGTTTGGTGACATAGGGGGCGCCGTTCAGGTGCGGGATGAGCCAGTGGCCGTATCTTACGGCCTCCTGCACGATCTCCGCCCGCCGGGCCTCCTGGACCGAGGTCAACGGGAGAAAGAGTGGCCCGAGATAGAGAAGGGCCAGGACCAGGATCAGGGCTCTCATTTGGGCTCCTCCGGAACCTTCTTTTCGGGGGTCCCCCAGGCCAGGAGACAGGGGACCAGGATTAAAGAGACCGGGGTGGCGCTGAGCAGGCCACCGATCAGGGTAAGGGCAAAGCCGTGAAAGAACTCGGCCCCGGCTCCCAGTCCCAGGGCCGCGGGGACCAGGGCCAGGATGGTGGTAAGGCTGGTGAGGAGGACGGGACGCAACCTGATCCGGACCGCCTCCCTTAAGGCCGCGGGAGGAGGTAGGCCCTCTTTGATCCGGCGTTGAGCAAAGTCCACAAGGACGATGGCGTTGTTTACTCCTATGCCCAGGAGGGTGATTACGCCCATGGCCACAGAGACGTTCAGGCCTTCCCCGGTGAGCCAGAGGAGGATCAGGGCCCCGGCCAGGGAAAAGGGCCCGGTAACGAGAATGATCAGCGGGATCCACCAGCTTCGGAATTCCACCCAGAGGAGTAGATAGATCAGGCTCACGGCCCCGATCAGGATCAGGGCGAGATCGCTCAGGCTCCGGCGCAGGATCCGGTATTGACCACTGACTTCCGTTCGATATCCCGGGGGAAGAGAAATTTGGCGGAGGTGTTTCTGGATCCGGCGGGCCACGCTCCAGACCGGGCCCTCCACCTCCGCCACCAGGGTGACCGCCCGCTGTCCGTTGAGACGGGTGATCTTGCCGGGGATATGGACCACCCGGATGTCCGCGATGCGGGAAAGGGGCACCGGATAGCCCTTGCTGGTGCGCACCGGGAGATTCCCGATCTCCCGCGGGGTAAGGGGACGGGGAAGGTCCAGCCGTATAAGTACCTGTATCTCCGTGCGTTCCTGCACGATCCGGGTAACCTCAAGCCCCCAGAAGGCGGCCCGCAGGGTGGCCAGGGCCTCCTGCGGTTCAACCCCCAGCCGGGCCAGGTCCGCATAGCGCAGGCGAACCACCACCTGGGGACGCTGGATCTTGAGGGGATTATACACGCTCTGGATGGCCGGATCCCTTTCCAGGAGTCTCTCCACCCGCTGGGCCAGCCGGGTGAGGGTTTTAAGATCCGGCCCGTAAAGGGTCACCCCGAAGAGGGCCGGAAGCCCGGAAAGACTCTCGTCCATCTTCTCCTGGGTGGGTTGATGATAGAGGAAGATCACCCCGGGGATGCGTCCGTAGGCCCGGCGCAATCGGTTCAGAATACGGGAGAGGCTTTCCCGACGCTCCCGGCGGGGCTTGAGTTTGATCAGGAGTTCCCCGCGGTTGACCCCTTCTATGCGACTGCTCAGGACCGGGGAACCGGCCCGGCGATAGACGCAGCTTACATCCGGGATCTCAAGAGCCAGACGGGCCAGGGTTTCCCCCAGGCGGTTGCTCTCCTGAAGGGAGGTCCCCTGCGGAAGTACATACTCGATAAGCAGAGTCCCTTCGTCCACCGGAGGAAGCCAGCGCACCGGACTCCGCAAGAGGGCCCATCCTCCGAGGAGGATCCCCAGCAGGAAGATTCCGAGCATCCGTCCGGGATGCCGGAAACCGTAATCAAGGGCCCGGGAAAGAAAGCTGTTCAGGGACGAAAGGAGGAAATGGGCCGGGGGAGATTTTCCACGCCTTCGGGGAAGGCGCCAGGCCAGCAGGGCCGGTACCAGGGAAAGGGAAAGTACCAGCGAGACCAGAAGGGCCAGGCTGATGGTGAGCCCGAAGGGCCGGAGGAAAAGTCCTATAAGCCCTCCGACCAGGGCCAGGGGGAAGAAGGCCGCCACGGTGGTGAAAGTGCCTGCGGCATCCGGGGCAGCGATCTCCAGAGCCCCTTCCAGGGCGGCCTTGGGAGGACCTTTCCCGCTTTCCCGATGGCGGAGTATGTTCTCGGTAACCACGATGGCGTCATCCACAAGCATCCCCACCGCCAGGGCCAGGGCGGAGAAGGTGATCACATTCAGGGAAAGACCCAGCATCTTAAGGAAGACCAGGGTGGCAAGCAGGGTCAGGGGGATGGTGAGGGCCACGATCAGGGTGGGGATAACCTCCCCGGTAAAGAGATAGAGCACCGCCACCGCCAGGGCCGCTCCGGAAAAGAGGTCTCCCAGGATGGTCTGGCGGGCCTCGCGAATGATCTCCGCCTGATCGTAGAACTTTTCCAGATGAACCCCCGGGGGCAAAAAGGGTCGGAATTCCTTAAGGGCCCTATCTACCTCCCGGACCACGGTCGGAGTGCTGGCTCCGGGTTGTTTGCGCACGAAAAAGGCCACCGCCGGATGGCCGTTTCCCCGGATGAGGTAATGCCTGGGAGCCACTCCCTGCGAGATACGGGCCACCGCGGTGAGGGGGACCCTTTCCCCGTCCACGCCCCGGAGATAGATATTCCGGAGGTCGGCCAGGGTCCGGAAACGGCTCTCTCCGCGGATTACATATTCCCGTCCGCCCCGGGTGAGAAATCCGGCCACGGTTCCGGATTGATATTCCCGCAGGAGGCGCGCGAGATCGAGCAACCCCAGGCCCAGCCGGGTCAACCTGTGGGGATCCACCCGGAGGATGAAGGCCGGTTCGTCCCCTCCCAGGACCTCCACGCCGGAAACCCCGGGCACCCTCATGAGACGCCCGGTGATGTCCAGCCGAACCAGCCGGCGAAGGGTTACCAGATCCCGCGGGCCGTAAACCACATATCCCGCCACCTCCTGCAGGGTGGTCCCCAGGTTTTCCAGCCGGGGCGTCACCCCCGGCGGAAGGAATTCCGCGGCCCGGGCCAGGCGGGCCTGCACCATCCCTCTGGCCTGCTCCACCGTAAGGCCCGGAGCGAATTCCACGGTGATCCGGGATACCCCCTGGATGGAAACCGAGGCCAGACGTTTGAGCCCCGGAAGCCCGCGCAATTCGTTTTCCAGGGGACGGGTAAGGAGGAGCTCCACATCTTCCGGCGAGGCCCCGGGATAGTGGGTGATGATATTGACCACCGGAAGGTTGAGCCCGGGGAAGAGATCCACCGGAAGGTGGAGGAGGGAATAGATCCCGGTAAAGACTATGCCCACCGCGGCCAGCACCACCAGCCGGGGATTCCGGATTAAATGGTCCAGTAGATCCGCAAGCATGTTCCTCAGTCCGGAAGATGGTAGGTGCGGGGGAAGTCCCGGTAAAACAGTTCGTAGGCCCCCTGCACCACCACTTTTTCGTGGGGTTTGAGGCCGGAAAGGACCTCCACCCAGTTTCCCTGGACCAGTCCCAAGCGAAGGGCCCTGCGCACGTAACCTTTCGGGGTCTTGACGAAGACCCAGGGTTTCTCGTTCCGGTCGTAGATTATGGCCTGGCGGGGAAGGGCCAGGGCCTTACGATGTTCGGCCAGGATTATCCGTCCCTTCACCGTCTCGCCGGGGGCGAGATACCGGGAGAGTTCCGGGCCTTCCAGGAAGACGATCCGCCCCCCGGCCGGGGTCTCCTCCGGGGCCACCCGGGTTACCCGGGCCGGAAGCACACGGTCCGGAAGGAGGATGCGGGCGGGTTTCCCGGAAAGCCGGAAACCCGGAGGAGGAAAGACCAGGGCCCGGATCCATACCCTTTCCGGATCCACGATCGCGGCCAGCACGGTCCCCTTTTCCACCCATTGTCCCACCGAGACCCTGCGTCGGGTAAAGACTCCGGCGATGGGGGCCCGGATGCGCAGATAGGATTCGAACAGGCGGAGCGTATTTTGGCGGGCGGAAAGCTCGCTCTTTAACCTGCCGAGGTGTTCCTCGGCGGAAAGGACCTCGGAGTAAGGGATCAGATGCGCGGAAAAACTTTTTCTCTTGAGCTTAAGGGCCTTTTCGGCCAGAAGGACCCTTCGTTGCAGGATCCTTATCTCCGTCCGCAGGCTGACGAGCCTTCTTTGCACTTCCGGCCCACCCAGGACGAAGAGGACCTCCCCGGCCTTAACCCGGCTCTCATCGGGAACGCCTATCGAGACGATCCGACCCGGCGTGAGCGCCGTTATCCTTACGCTTCTTCGGGATAATACCTCCCCCGCAAAAGGGACGGTGCGATAGAAGTCCCTTCGCACCGGGGTAGAAACTTTGATGAGAGACGGTTCGACCTTGGTCGCTTTTACGAATTTGATCAAAGATATAATCAGAAAAAATACGCAAGCGACCGAAAAGATAGTCCTCATTTTCTTAACTATTCTCTTTTAATAAGCGCCAATAAGGCCGGCAAAACCACGAGAACCAGCGGCAATTGAAGACAGAGACCAGAAATTATGGCGATGGCCAGGGGCTTCAGCATAGCTGCTCCCTGACCAATTCCGAGAGCCAGGGGCATAAGGGCCAAAATGGCAGCCACCGTGGTCATGGCCACTGCCCGCAGGCGATTTCTCCCGGCAAGGATCAAGGCCATTTTATACGGTACATGGCGCGGAAGCAAACGGTATTCGGAGAGATAGAAAATAGCTGTTTCGGTAACAATGCCCACGATCATGGTAAGCCCCATCATGGAGGAGATATTGATCTCGGTATGGGTAATCCAGAGACCTACAAAGACTCCCGCCAGAGACAAAAGGGTGGTTGCCATTACGGCGATAGCCATCCGGAAACTTTCATAGAGAAATAGGAGAAGCAGAAAGACCAGAAGCACCGCGGACACGAAAACGGCCAAAAGCCCGGCAAAGGCAATTTGTTGTTGACGGTAAAGCCCCCCGAGTTCATAATAGACCCCTTTGGGAATGAGTCCCGGACGACTAAGCACCCTCTTTACATCCCGGATGACCGATCCCATATCCCGACCGCTGATACGTCCGGTAACGGCCACCATCCTCTTTAGGTCTTCGTGCATTATCTGGGGTTGACCGGTGAGCACCTCCACCCTGGCGATACGCCTCAAAGGGAAGAGATGGCCATCGGGAGCCCGCAGGCGGAGGGCCTCGACCTTGGAGGCGGTATCTCTGAGATGGCTTGGGATCCAGACTCGAACTCCCACCATTTTGGGAGTCTTTTGGATCTGGGTGGTGACTGCGCCACCAAGGTAATAAGAGAGCATTCTGGTTACCCATTCGGGATCCACCCCTTCAAGGGCCGCTCGATCCCGGTCAACATGGATGACCAGAGCGTCGCCGGCAAGGACGATCCCATCTCTTACATCCACCACCCCGGAGATCTTTCTTATTTCTTCGGCTACTTTGGGAGCCAGTTTCCGCAAGAGAGTACCGTTATCGGAGAAAAGCTTTATCTCTATGGGCTGCGGGACAGCCGTAAGATCTCCTATGAGATCTTCCATCAACTGGGCCATCTCTATCTCAAGCCCTGGGACCCTGCGCTCGATGCGGCCTCTTATGTCCTCCATCACAGCCTCGATATCCCTCCGGGGTGGGGGCTTCAACCGGACGAAGAAATCGCCCTCGTTGGCCTCAGTAATATGGCCCCCCAGAGAGAGTCCGGTCCTCCGGGAATAGGTCTCTACGTCTGGCGTCTCTTGCAATATCATCTCGACCTGACGCAGGAGACGATCCGTTTCGGTAAGGGAGGTCCCAGAAGGAGCTCGATAATCGAGTACAAACCCTCCCTCATCCATTTTAGGCATGAAGCCAGAGCCTAACCGATGATAAGCTATCCAGCTGATACCCACCAAAATCAAAAGTACTGGAATAATGAGCCAGGGTCGAGCCATAATTCTCTTCATGAAACTCTCATATCTTTCATAGAACCGGGAAGCCCATCTCCCGGGCCTTTCCTTTTCGGCGTCTTTCTGGGTAAGCAGATGATTTGCCAGGATAGGAACCCCCAACCAGGCCACAAAAAAGGAGATCAGAAGGCTTGCGGCCATGGTAAGAGAGAGGGCCTTAAAAAAGGCCCCGGTTACCCCAGAGAGAAAGGCCAGGGGAGCAAAAATGATGGTCGTCGAGGCCGAGGAGCCGGCAAGCGGCCTAGAAAGCTCCCGAACAGCTGTGGCGATCCCAAGCTGCTGATTGGCCAGTTCTCCAAGCCTTCTTACGATATGTTCCTCCATGACGATCATGTCGTCGATGATGAGACCCACGGCCGCGGCCAGGCCTCCAAGGGTCATGATGTTGAAGCTCATGTGGAGGACGTAGAGGAGGATGATGGTAGCTGCGAGGACACTCGGAACCAAGACGGCGGCAATAAAAGTCATCTTGAGGTTCCGCAAAAACAGCCAAAGAACCAGGGCGGCAAAAAGGAGGCCTATAAGCACCGCATCCCTTACGCTCCCGGCCGCCGAGAGGATGAGCTCGCTCTGGTCATACCACTTGACAATCTTGATTCCTAGGGGAAGATGTTTGCGAAACTCAGCCAGCTTTTTCTTGACCTCCTTAGCTATCTCAACGGTATTACCCCGAGGTTGTTGATAAATTAGGAGGAGTACGGCATCGTGGCCGTCGGCTGTGACCCTGATCCATTGAGGAGCGGTACCTCGGCGCACAGTAGCAATATCGTCCAGACGAACAAGTCCATTCTTGCCGGCCCGGATGATGGTCTCTTTGATTTCTTTCAGGCTCTGAAAGCGGGTGTCCGAGATGACTAGATAGAGTTTATAGTGGTCTTCCAAACGTCCTACGGCCTTGATGACATTGGCCGCTGAAAGGGCCCTGGCAACATCGTCTATCGAAAGCCCCAAGGCATCCAGCTTGGCCGGATCGATCATGACCTCGTATTCTTCCTCCGCCCCTCCTTGGACTCCAACCTTGGCCACCCCTTTAACGGTGGAAAGCAGAGGCCGTAACTGGTAAAGGGCTAGATCCCTCAGTTCAACCAGAGAATGGGTGTCAGAGGTGAGACTATAGGCCAAAACTGGAAAGACGGTGGGGTCCATGCGCCTTACGGTGAAAGAAGTTCCCCGGGGGAGGCGGGGAAGGACCTGGTTTATGGCCGATTCTACCTGAAGCATGGCCGCCACCATGTCTTCTCCCCAATCGAAGTTGATGGAGATATCGGCGCTGCCTCGGCTGGTAGTTGAACGGATGCTTCGTACTCCAGGAACAGACCTGATGGCCTCCTCCACCGGGAGGGTCACCTCAATGGCCATGCGTTCCGCGGGTCGGTCACCGGCCTCTAGTTTCACCTCCACGCGGGGAAAATCCACGTGGGGGAAGAGGGCCACCGGGAGTCTAAAACTGGCAGCCAGTCCTCCTAGAGCCAATATAGCAATCAAAAAGAGAATCGAACGGCGGTGGCTTTGTATCCACTCAACCACATTCACTCTATTTTCTCCGTCCGAACGGCTATTCCGTCTTCAAGTTCATAGTTCCCAAGGATGACCACCAAATCTCCGGGATGGAGATCCTGGCTGATAACCTCCACCTGAGATTCGGTTTCCAGACCTATCTTGACCGTGTGTTTCCGGGCTCGACCATCCTTGATGGTAAAAAGGACATAATGATCTCCTTCTGGAAGAACCGCAGAACGAGGAACAAGGAGAGCTTCTTTAGCAGCAACGATTATCTCGCCCCGGACATACTCATTAAGAAGTAGGTCTTTGTGAGAGACAGGGACTACAAAGACGTTCACCAGCCGAGTTGAAGGATTCACCGAGCGGGAGACGGCCCGGATAATGCCTTCTATGGCAGACTTAGCCGGTCTGTTAACCGGGAAGAGTCTTACTTTTTCTCCGGGTTTCAGGCGAGAAACATCCTCTGGTTCGACTCCTAGTCTGACTTCAAGGGCCCCTCCGGTTACGATCTCTAGCAAAGGGCCTCCTGCCGGGACGATGGCTCCTTCCTGAACATAAACCTTGCCGACGATCCCGTCTTGCGAGGCCTTGAGGGTCTTGGTCTTTCCGAGTCCCCTCTTCTTGAGACTTTCAAGCCTAAGTCTGGCCTCCTGAAAGGCCTGTTCCGCCTGAAGCAGTTCCTGATTGGTGGCCAATTTAAGAGCCTTTTTCTTTTTGACCTGAGTTAGTTTCTTTTTGGCCATCTTGTAGGCCGTTTGGGCCACCTCAAGCTTCAAAAGGCTATCTGGACTTGGAGCGAGCTCAAGCAAGGGGGTTCCGGGGCTAATCTCTTCGCCTTCACTCACAAAAATATGCCTTACCTGGCTTTCAAAGGGTATCGAGATAATCTCCACCGCTCCTGGAGCGGGGATGACCGTTCCGTAAGCTACTTCAGTCTCGAAGATCTTTCCCTTTCTTACTCGAGCAACCTTTACGGCGACCGTCTTTTTAAAAAATGTTTGGGGATAGCGGTTATCGTTTTTAGAACCCGGAGAGGAGTAACCGGTTAAATGCCAGAAGATGGCCCCTATAAGAGGGACCAGGATTAGGATAGCTAACCTTTTTTTGTTTATCCCGAATCTATCTTTCATTTACTTCATATCTCCTTTGGGATTAACAATTCCCAACGTCTTGCACCTCATCGGAAGGTAAACCCCGGAGGCGATCTCCAGGGCCACCCCGAGGTCGCTTTGTGTCTGCCTGAGCCTAAGAAGTTCGAGACGTTTGAGCAAAAGTTCGTTTTGCAGCCGGTAGTAACCAAGAAGGTCGGCATTTCCCTGATGGAGGGCCTCCTTGTAAATGACAAGCAATCTTTCGAGGGCTGCTACGGCCTCCTCGGAAGCAGCGATCTTCCGGCGCACAAAGGCCATTTTTTCAAGGATTTCTGCCACCTCGGCTCGGGCGGAAAAGAGTCTCGCCAGGTATTCGTCGTAGAGCTTCTTGCGGGTGGCTTCCTCCAGGGCAATGTGGGCCTGGCCCCGGTCAAAGAAGGGAAGCTCTATGGAGACCGCCAATCCGGTGGTGATCACGTCTCCGGTATCCTTGGCCCGAATAAGACCGATTCCTATTTTGGGAAACTGGGAAAGCACCGCGGCCCGAAGACGTTCGTCCTGGGCCTGATAGCTCATCTTTAAGGCCAGGAGATCGAGTCTCCTTTCCGCAAGTCCGGAAAGAAGCTTCTCTCTTTTGATGGGTGGGGGCCAGGAGAGGAGCCGGACATCCTTTTGAATCTTCAGGTAAGTGCTCGGAGGAAAACCGAGAATGCGGTTTAGCGTAAGCCTTTCCCGGGCCCTTTCCTCTCTCGCGGTTTCAAGGTCAAGCCTTATCTTCTGGTAGGCGGCCCTGGCAGCGGCCAGATCAAGAGCCGTCTTTTCTCCAAGGGAGACGGCCCTTTCGACCAAGGCAAGGTTCCTCTTTAGCTCCCGTTCGGCCTCTCGTAAAAG
>NZ_WFVX01000104.1:0-2885 GCF_015491435.1 Thermosulfurimonas sp. | reverse complement strand
GCTCTCCATGGTGCAGATGCCCCGCGGGGTGCCGGTGGCCACGGTAGGGATCGGGAACTTCGTAAACGCCGCCCTCCTGGCCGTGGAGATCCTCTCCCTTAGCGAGGAAAGTTTGAGAGAGAGGCTTGCGGCTTACCGGCAGAGGCTGGCTTCCGGATGAGGATCCTTCGGGCGGAAGAGGAAGAGGCCTTAAGCGAGGCCCTGAAGATCCTCAGGGACGGGGGAGTGGTGGCGCTTCCCACGGAGACTTTTTACGGACTGGCGGTGGATCCCCTGCATCGTCCGGCGGTGGAACACCTTTACGCCCTTAAACGCCGGCGCCGGGAAAAACCCGTTCTCCTGCTCCTGGGAGACCTCGAGGAACTGGAACGCTGGGTGGAAGAGGTACCCCGGGTGGCCCGGGTCCTGATCGAAAACTTCTGGCCCGGGCCGCTCACCCTGGTGTTCCGCGCCCGGGCCGAGGTTCCTCCCTGGGTCACCGCCGAGACCGGCACCGTGGCCCTGAGGCTCTCGGCTCATCCGCTGGCCCGGGAGATCCCCCGGCTTTTCGGCCGGCCGGTAACCGGAACCAGCGCCAATCTTTCCGGGGAACACCCCGCCTGCACCGCCGAGGAAGTGGCCCATTATTTCCCCGAGGTGGACCTCATCCTGGATGGAGGAGCCACCCCGGGACGCAAACCCTCCACTCTGGTTTCCGTGGTCTCCGGGCGCCCGGAACTCCTGCGTCCCGGAGAAATCCCCTGGGAAACCCTGGAAAAGGTGGTAGAATCCAAGGCATGAAAATCGCCTTTTGCGGAAAGGGCGGAGTAGGAAAAAGTACCATCGCGGCCCTTCTCTGCGGGGCTTTGCTGGATGCGGGCTACGAGGTTCTGGCCATTGATGCCGACCCCAGTCCGCACTTAGGGCGTCTTCTGGGTTTTTCGGAGACGGAGAGGCTCACCCCCCTTTCCGAGATGCGGGAGCTTCTTGCCGAGCGCGCCCAGAAACAGGGGCCCTATTACACCCTTAACCCCCGCATCGAGGACCTTCCGGAAAGGTTCATGCTCACCCGGGACGGACTCCGTCTCATGGTGCTCGGGGCCATAAGGGAGGCCGGCGGGGGGTGTGCCTGTCCGGAGCAGACCGTGCTGCGACGGCTCCTTTCCTTTCTGATCCTTCAGGCCCGGGAGGCGGTGGTGGTGGATATGGAGGCCGGGGTGGAACACTTTGGCCGTTCCACGGTGGTGCCCATGGATTTCATCCTGGTGGTCACCCAGCCCTATCGCGGAAGCCTGGAGACCACGCGTCAGATCCTGCGCCTGGCCCGGGATCTGCATCTGGAAAAGGTGGTGGTAGTGGGGAATGCGGTACGCGGTCCGGAAGACGAAAGATATCTGGCTTCTTTTCTGGGGGTTGAACCGGTCCTTTCCTTCCCCGAGGACCCGGAGATCCTCCGGGCGGAGAGGGAGGGCCGCAGCCTTCTGGGGCTGAAATCTCCCTCCATGGAGCGGGCCAGAGAACTGGTGGAATATCTGCGCCGGTATGGAACTTAAGGACGTCCAGAGTCTTTACGATCCCCGCGAAATTCCCATTGACAAGGTGGGCATCAAGGGAATCCGTTATCCGGTCTCCGTGCTGGACCGACGGCGGGGGCTGCAGCACACCGTGGCGGAGATCAACATGTTTGTGGATCTGCCCCGGGAATTCAAGGGCACGCACATGAGCCGTTTCATCGAGATCCTGAACGAGTTCCGGGAGGAGATCCATATCCGGAACATTCCGGCCATTCTGGATCGCATGCGGGAAAGACTGGCGGCCAAGGTGGCCCATCTGGAGATAAGGTTCCCCTACTTCCTGAAAAAAGAGGCCCCGGTGAGCCGGGCTCCCTCGCTTATGGAATACCAGTGTCTTATCGCCGGGGCCAAGGGCGAATCCTACCTGGACATCCTGCTGGGGGTGAAGGTGCCGGTGATGACCGTCTGTCCCTGTTCCCAGGCCATAAGCGAGATCGGGGCCCACAACCAGCGGGGAGAGGTGGATTTAAGGGTACGCTTTAAGCGTTTTGTCTGGCTCGAGGACCTGATCGAGATCGTGGAGTCCTCGGCCTCAAGCCCTATTTACCCTCTGCTCAAGCGCCCGGACGAGAAATTTGTGACCGAAACCGCCCATCGGCAACCCCGTTTCGTGGAGGACGTGGTAAGGGAGGTGGCCCGGCGGCTTCTCGATCATCCGGATATCACCTGGTTTGCGGTCTCCGCGGAAAACTTCGAATCTATCCACGCCCACAACGCCTACGCCTATATCGAGAGGACCAAAGGCTGACCCTCCGGGACGGTTTCTTACCGCACCGCAGCAAAGCCCTCTGGTCTTCCTCGCCGACTCAAGGTCCCCTTAGGATCGGATCTCTATTCTTCGCTCTCTTCCAGCTCTATTTCCACAAAGGAATGGCCGCATTCGTAGCATTTTACGTCCAGCATGCCTTCCATGAGCGCTACGTATATCTCTTCTGCCCCGCACTCCGGGCAGGGGCTTTCTATATTTTCATTTTCTATGAGGGTTTGGATCTCTTCGCGCAGCTCTTCCGGCACCTCGGGATCAAACACGATCTTCACCGCCGACCTCCTCTTCGGGCTTCTCCGGGCAAAATAACAACCTCTGCTCCCCTTGTAAAGGAGATTTTTGGAACAAAATGAAAAATTCGCGATTCCCGGCCGGACCGGGAAGCGGGCTTTCGGCCACCCCCAGGGCCCGAAGGCCCAGTTCTTCCTCTCCGAAGCGCCAGATTTCCTCGATTACCCGGCGATGTCGGGCCGGATCCCGCACCACTCCGCCCCGGCCCACCTCCCGCGGCCCCACCTCAAACTGGGGCTTGATCAGGGCGAGAACTAACCCCCCGGGCTTAAGGA
>NZ_WFVX01000103.1:0-8818 GCF_015491435.1 Thermosulfurimonas sp. | reverse complement strand
TCCACATACGGAGTGAGGGCGATCTCCGGCACCAGGACCAGCACGTCCTTCCCCTGGGCCAGGGCCTCCTCGGCCACCTTTAGATAGACCAGGGTCTTCCCGCTTCCGGTAACCCCGTGAAGAAGAAAGGTCCGGAACCCCTGGCCCAGGGCCTGGCGAATCTCCCCGATGACCCGTTTTTGTTCCGAATCCGGTTCGGGGAGGGAGAGATCTCCCAGCACCGGGCCCTTGCGCAGACGCGGAAGGCGGAGACGGCGCACCCTTCCGGAGGAGATCCAGGCCCGGACCTCCTCCCGGCCGAATTCCTCCTCCAGGAGCCGCCGGGGCCAGCGCTTCCGGCGCCGGAGGATCTCTTCGCCCTCGGAAAGCGGTTCCTCCCCCACGAATTCCAGCCATTCCTCCATCGGAGGTTGAAGCCCGCGTTGATCCTCCACCTCCTCCAGGAGCCCCTCTTTTACCAGACGTTCGATTTCCCCGGCCGAGGGAATAATCCCTTCGGCCAGGACCCGCCGGATCAGACGGGGCCTCGTGAGAACGGACCATCCCTCCGGAAGGCGACCCTCCCGCAGGGCCCGGCGTCCCGCCGCACTCAGGCGAACCCGGCGCTTGAGTTCCCGAAAGAACCCCGGGGGGAAGGCCTGGCGCACCATCTCCCCGGGAGGGCAGAGATAATATTCCCAGCACCAGCGCAGGAAGTGCAGGAGTTCCGGGGAGAGAAGGGGTTCGGGGTCTAGCAGATCCTCAATCTCTCGAACCTCAGCCGGAAGCTCCGTCCCCTCGGGGATGGATTCCAGGATCACCCCCACCAGGCGACGCCGCTTAAGCGGCACCACCACCCGGCTGCCCGGGGATAGGGGCCGGGAAGAGGCATAAATCAGGGGCTCTTTCAGGGGAAGGGGCAGGATTACCCGATAAAAGAACACCCCGATTAAAGCCAGGCCTTAAGGAATTGTCTCACCTTCGGTCCCAGCTGGGGATCCTTTAGGGCCAGGGCCAGAGTGGCTTTGATGAACCCCTCGGGATTTCCGGTATCGTAGCGGGTGCCTTTTATCTCCAGGGCATAGACCGGATGACCGTCCCGCACCATGGCCGAAACGGCATCGGTGAGCTGGATCTCGCCCCCGGCCCCGGGAGGCGTCTTCTCGAGATAGGTGAAGATCTCCGGGAAAAAGACGTAACGCCCCAGGATGGCCAGATCCGAAGGGGCCTCCTCCGGCCGGGGTTTTTCCACCACCTCCTCGAGCCGATAGAGTCCCTCGCGCACCTCGCTCCCGGCGATAACCCCGTAGCGATGGATCTCCTCCCGCGGCAGACGTTCCACCGCGATTACCGAGGCCTTGAGTTCCTCGGCCACCCGGATGAGCTGCCCCAGAGCGGGTTCCTCTCCATCCACCACGTCGTCGCCCAGAAGGACCCCGAAGGGCTCGTTTCCCACCAGAGGGGCCGCCACCAGGATGGCATGCCCCAGCCCCAGGGGTTTCTTCTGCCGCACGGCGGAAAGATTCTCCACCAGGTTGGAGGTGCGACGCACCTCGGCCAGAAGATCCTGCTTGCCCTTGGCCTCCAGTTCGGCCTCCAGTTCAGGGTCCAGATCGAAGTGGTCCAGCAGGGATTCCTTTCCCCGGGAGACCACGAAGATGATGTCCTTGATCCCGGCGGCTACGGCCTCCTCCACGATGTATTGGATCACCGGTTTATTAATCAGACAGAGCATCTCCTTGGGGATGGCCTTGGTGGCCGGGAGCATGCGCGTCCCCAGCCCGGCCACCGGAAGGACAGCTTTGCGAATCATACCGGCTTGACCTCCTTTAGACTCTGGTAATAGGGTCGATAGAGACCCTCCCAGTAGGTGCGGGCCCGGGCATAGATCTCCTCGAAACGGTCCAGATGTTCGGGCTGACAGACCAGATGCATGCCGGAAAGGAAGATCTCACGGGGATCAAGGGTGCGATAATGGGAGGAGACCCAGATACGGAAGATGCGCCGGTATTCCTCCATGGAAAGGTCCTGACCCAGATGGGACTCGCACGCCGAGACCAGCTCGCGATCCTCGGTGCCGTAAAGGAGCACCTGGGGCACCAGGATCCGTAGCCATTTGCGCAACTCATCCACTGATCGGAACCTGCGCAGGGAAAAACCGGCTGCTTCCAGGGTCTTTTCCACCGGGGTCGAGGGCCGGGGAAGGTCCCAGAAGAAAAGGGCTACCGGACCGGAAAGGAGGAAGTCCTCCAGGCCGCCGATCTCTCCCGTGGACGCTTCCGCAGCCGGGGGTCTGGCCGAAGCCCGGAGGAGCTTGCCCCCGCATTCCGGGCAGAAGAGGACCTCTCCCTTGATTTCCTCGGCCGGTCGGCGTAAACGATACCTGCGGGAACATTTCTCACAGACGAACTCTACCTTTTCCACCGAAGATTCCCCTCGTCCAGATCCAGGGAGAGTTTTTCCAGTTCTATTTCGGAGGTCTTTTCGCCCCGGGAAGCCTTGATCAGGTCTATTTCCCGCCCCACCAGGTCCCTCCTGATACAATAAGCTAAGGCCGTTTCCTCGGTGATCAAGCCCTGACGGTAGAGTTCGATGATGTGCTGGTCAAAGGTCTGCATGTGATAGGGGCTTCCCTGACGCATTACGTCGTAGAAGGTCTTGCCCTCCTCCTCGCCCCGGAGGATGATCTCCCGGGCCCGGATATTGTTGTAAAGGATATCGAAGATGGCCACCCGGCCACCCCCCACCTTGGGAAGCAGCCTCTGCCCCACGATCCACCGGATACAGTCGGCCAGACGCCCCCGGATCTGATGTTCTTCCTCGATGGTGAAGAAGCCCAGGATACGATTGATGGTGTTCCCGGCTCCCACGGTATGCATGGTGGAGAGCACCAGGTGTCCGGTTTCCGCCGCCGCCAGGGCGATCTCCATGGTTTCCCGATCCCGGATTTCTCCCACCAGGATGACCTGCGGGGCCTGGCGCAGGGCCGCCCGCAGCCCGCTGGCGAAACTGTCGAAATCGGTCCCCAGTTCTCGCTGACTGAAGGTGGCCTTTTTCGAGGTATGCACGTATTCCACCGGATCCTCCAGGGTGACCACATGCACGGCCTCGCGCTCGTTGATCTCGTTGAGGATAGCCGCCAGCGAGGTGGTCTTTCCCTGACCGGTGGCTCCGGTGACCAGCACGATGCCGCTCTTTTCCTGGGCAATACGGTAAAAGGCCTGGGGCAGCCCCAGCTCGGAAATGGAGGGGACCCGGGCCGGAAGCTTGCGCATGACGATATTGTAGTTGCCCTGCCGGGAGTAGATGTTCACCCGGAAACGGGTCCCATCCGGCAAACGATAGGAAAGATCCGCGGACCCGGTACGGATCAGGTCCTCGAAAAGGCGAGGATTACGATGCAGGAGATTGAAGGCGATGGTTTCCGTCTGCAGCGGGGTCAACCTTTCCACCGGCCAGTCCGGCAGGTTTACGGAACGAAGCCGTCCGTCCACCGCCACCTGGAAGGGACGCCCGGCCACGATCAGGATGTCGCTGACCCTCTCGTGGACCCGGGCCAGAGCCCCTATGAGTTCGCTTATGTCTATCTCTCGAATCATCCCGGTATCTCCGTAAAATCGGTCAGTTCGGCCTTTTTCACGAAGGGCATGAACCGGCTCTTGTCTATGGCCTTGTTCAGGGCCTCCTCCGGACTGATGTACCCCTTCTGGAGATAGTCCATGATGCAGTCGTCCAGGGAGATCATGCCGTATTTGCGCCCGGTCTGGATGATGGAGGGGATCTGGTAGGTCTTGCCCTCCCGGATGAGATTCCGCACCGCCGGGGTGGCGATGAGGATCTCCAGGGCCACGATCCGCCCCGGTCGGTCTATGCGTTTGAACATGGTCTGGGAGATCACCGCCCGCAGGGACTCGGAGAGGGAGGAACGGATCTGGGGTTGCTGCTCGTGCGGAAAGATCTCGATGATCCGATCCACGGTCTGTGCCGCGGAGATGGTGTGCAGGGTGGAGAGCACCAGATGCCCGGTAAGGGCCGCCTCCAGGGCCAGGGAGATGGTCTCGAGATCCCGCATTTCGCCCACCAGGATGATATCCGGGTCCTCGCGCAGGGCCGCCCGAAGGGCGGTGGCAAAGGAGCGGGTGTGCACCCCCACCTCCCTCTGGTTCACCAGGCAGCTCTTGGGTTTATGGACGAATTCGATGGGGTCCTCAATGGTGAGGATATGGTCCTTGCGCATGCGATTGGCGTAATCCACCATGGCCGCAAGGGTGGTGGATTTTCCCGAACCCGTGGGCCCGGTTACCAGCACCAGCCCCTTGGGAAGGAGGGCCAGGCGGTTGAGGATCTGGGGCAGCCCCAGTTCCTCGATGCTACGGATCTGACTGGGAATGAGGCGGAAGACCGCTCCCACCCCCCGGTGCTGCTGAAAGAAATTCACCCGGAAACGGGCCAGCCCCGGGACCTCGAAGCCGAAGTCCACATCGCCGGTCTCTTCAAATTGTTTGATCTTTTCCTCCGGGGTGATCTCGTAGAGCATGGCCCGGAGCTCTTCGTTGTCCAGCACCTTGTACTTGACCCGCTGAAGGTCGCCGTGGACCCGAAGGATGGGGGGATTGCCTGCGGAAAGGTGGAGGTCCGAAGCCCCGGTATCCACCATGAGCTTGAGAAAAGCGTCTATCTTGGCCATGCAGAGCCCCTTCTCTTACCGGTTTCCACGAGTATAATAGCAGAGGATCGCGGGGAGGAAAACCGGATAAATGGCCACGCTTCTGCGCCTGGAAAGGGTAAGTAAGATTTATCCTCCTTATATTCAGGCCCTGGATCGGGTGGATCTGGAGGTAGAGAAGGGGGAGTTTATCTTCATCTCCGGGCCCAGCGGGGCCGGAAAGACCACCCTTCTCAATCTCATCTTCGGGCTGGAAAGGCCCTCCTCCGGAAAGATCTACTACGGGGGCCGGGAATACGGGAGTCTTTCCCGCACCGAGTTGATCCGTTTGCGGCGCAGAATGGGTTTTGTGTTTCAGGACTTTAAACTCCTTCCAGACAAAACGGTCTTTGAGAATATCTATCTGGGGCTGGAGATCCTGGGGGTTTCCCCGGCCGAGGCCTATCAGAGGGTCTATCCCTGGCTCAGGCGCCTGGGGCTTGCCGGGAAGGAAAAGGCCCGGGTGGAGACCCTTTCCGGGGGAGAGAAGCAGAGGGTGGCCATCGCCCGGGCGGTGGTGCGCGAGCCGGAACTCATTCTGGCCGACGAGCCCACCGGGAATCTGGATCCCCAGCGGACCCGCGAGATCCTGGAGATCCTGGAGGAACTGAATGCCGAGGGAATCACCGTGCTGGTGGCCACACACGACGAAAGCCTCTATCGCGGGCGCCATCGTCGGGTTCTAACCCTCAAGGGCGGAAGGCTGGTGGAGGGAGATGTTTAGACGCTTCTGGCGGGAATTCGGGCTCAACCGGGGAGCCTATCTCATGACCCTCTTTATCCTGGCGGTGGCGGTGTCTGTGCTCCTTTTCTTTAGTTTCTTTTATTACAATCTCTATTCCTTTTCCCGGCGGGCCGCGCGGGGGCTGGCCCTTACCGTCTATCTGGAACCCGGCGTCTCCCCTCAGCAGAGGCAGGCCGTGCGCAAGGCCCTGGCCTCTCTGCCGGGGGTGGTGGAGATCCGCCTGGTAAAAAAGCCCCAGGTGCTTGCCGAACTGAGACGCATCTTCCGCACCAACCCCGATGTATTGGAGGAGATAGACCTTTCCCGTCTTCCCAGCTTCTTCGAGGTGGTCTTCCACGATCCGTTGCGGGATCTGGAGCGGGCCCGGGCCCGGGTGCCGGAGATCCAGAAACTTCCCGGGGTCCTGCAGGTCCAGTACGCCCGGAGCTGGCTCGGGCGCATCTATAACCTGAGTCAGCTGGTAAAGAGGCTAACCTTCCTTAGCGGCATCTTCCTTCTAATCTCTCTGGCCTTTCTCATGGCCGTGAATATCCATCTGACCCTGGAGAAACAACGCGAGGAGATAGAGGTCCTCTATCTCCTGGGGGCCACGCCGGGCTATATCGCCCGTCCCAAGGTGCTGGCCGGTTTTCTGGTGGGGCTCGGGGCCGGGCTTCTGGCCTGTCTCCTCTTCGGGGCCCTTAAGACCTATCTGGACCGGGCCCTTCTGGGGCTATGGCCCTTTGTGGACTTCCGATGGGAGGGTTTACCCTGGCAATTTCTGATCCTTACCGTAGGAGGGGTGGGATTCTTTTCCGCTTTGGTATCCTGGTTTTCGGTGCGGCGTTACTTCTCCTGAACGGGAGGGCCGGCGCCGCTTCCTCCCTCAAGGAGAAGATTATCCAGAAAAGACATCTCCTGACCCAGGCCACCCTAAAGGAAAAATCCATCCTCCGGGAACTGGAAGACCTGGCCCGGGAGATCTCCAAACTGGGAGAGGAAATCCGGGTTCTGGATGGGAAGATCGCCGCCACCCAGCAGAAGATCGCCCTGTTGAACCGGAGACTGGAGGATCTCGCCTGCCGCGAAAGGACCCTCCGGGAAAACCTGAGCCGGGAGATCGCGGTCTTCAGCACCCTGTATCGAACCCTCTGGTTGAATCTCCTCTTCGAACCCAGTAAGGCCAACGAGTTCCTGCGCCGGGAGAGTTATCTTCGCACCATCATTCAGAACGAAAGCGAGAAACTCAAGGATCTCTATACCCTGCGGGCGGAACTTCTGCGTCTGAAACGGGAAAAGGAAGAGATGCTGCGGGAGCTCATGCGCCAGAAAGAACTGAGGGAGGACAAACGCCACGAACTCCTTCTGGCCCGTCAGGAGAAGGAGATCCTGCTTCAGCGGGTGCGGGAGAACAAGCGTCTCTATCGGGAGGCCCTGGAGGTCCTTCTGGCCGCCCGCAGGGAGATCGAGGCCCTGAGCCGACAGGTGGAGGAGGCCCGCCGGGAACTGGAGAAACTCAAAAAGCAGCGTTCCTCCCCTCCGCCGGTGCAGCACCCCCGGGTGCGCCTGCGCCCCCTCTTTGAGGTTAAAGGCTATCTTCTGCCTCCGGTCTCCGGGCCGGTCCTGAGGTTCTTCGGTCTGGACCGGGACCTTTTTACCGGAAAGATCTCCTTTAGTCCGGGTATCTTCATCGGGGCCCGGGTGGGAACCCGGGTACGGGCCCCCTTTGCCGCCCGGGTCACCCGTCTCAAGTGGATCCAGGGTCAGGGGCAGATGGTGGTCCTGGATCACGGATACGGTTTCGTGTCCCTTATCGGGGGGCTCTCCGAGGTGAAGGTCCTCCCCGGTCAGGAGGTCTCCACCGGAGAGGTCCTGGGAAGGGTAGGGGCCTCCCCTTTTGGCCCCAGTGGGGTATATTACGAACTGCGTTACAGGGGAAAACCGCAGAATCCCCTGGAATGGTTAAATATTCGAGAACTTAAACTGGCGAGGTAGGAGATGAGGAAGCAACTGCTGGTGATCCTTCTCTGGGTGAATCTGGTCTTCTGGGGGGCGAGTCTTCCCGCGTCGGCCAAACAGAAGGGCCCGCAGGACCCTTACGAGGCCCTGAAACTCTTCTCCCAGGTGCTGGAACTGGTGGAGGACAATTACGTAAAGCCGGTAACCACCAAGGAGCTGGTCTATGGGGCCATTAAGGGTATGCTCTCCAATCTGGACCCCCATTCCTCCTTCCTTACCCCCGACGATTACAAGGAACTCCAGATCGAAACCAAGGGTAGTTTCACCGGGATAGGGATCGAGATCACCATTAAAGACGGTTTTCTCACCGTGGTGGCCCCCATCGAGGGGACCCCGGCCTGGAAGGCCGGTCTCAAGTCCGGCGACCGGATCATCAAGATCAACGGAAAGTCCACCAAGGGTATGAGCCTGATCCAGGCGGTAAAACTACTCCGGGGGCCCAAGGGCACCAAGGTTACCATCACCATCTTCCGCGAGGGCTTCAAGGCCCCCAAGGACATCACCCTGGTGCGGGATGTCATCCCCATCAAGAGCGTGCGCTATCGGATGCTTGAGCCCGGATACGGCTACGTGCGTATCTCCAGCTTTCAGGAGAAGACCGTCTCGGAACTGCGTACGGCTCTCGCGGATCTGGAGAAACAGCATCTCAAGGGGCTCATTCTGGATCTGCGCAATAATCCCGGAGGGCTTCTTGACGCCGCGGTGGGGGTGGCGGATGAATTCCTGGATCAGGGCCTGATCGTCTATACCAAGGGGCGTCGGAAGGATCAGAATTTCAAGTTCGAGGCCCATCCCAATACCCGGAAACACGCTTATCCTCTGGTGGTCCTGGTAAACGCCGGTTCGGCTTCGGCCTCGGAGATCGTGGCCGGGGCCCTGCAGGATAATCATCGTGCGGTCATCGTGGGGACCCGGACCTTCGGTAAGGGTTCGGTTCAGACCATCATTCCCCTTCCGGACGGTTCGGCGGTGCGTCTCACCACCGCACAGTACTTCACCCCCAGCGGGCGGTCCATTCAGGCCGAGGGCATCGAACCGGATGTAGAGATACCCGAACTGAAACCCGAGTGTCTGCATAAGACCCATCCCGTAATCCGGGAGAAGGACCTGGCCCATCACCTGGAAAATCCCCAGCAATCCAAAGAGGAAAAGGTCTCTCCCACGGCCAAGGAACTCCTGAGCAAGGACTTCCAGCTGCGGGAGGCCCTGAAGATACTGAAGAGTCTGCCCAATATCTCCAAGATCCGGTATTAAGATTTGGCCCGATCCCGGCGCAAAACCCCTTCCCGCAGGCCCCGGAGGGATCTTCCCGGGTCCCTGGCCTGGGCCTTGCTGGGGCTTTTTTTCCTGCTGGCGGCCCTGGTCTTCCTGCGGCTCTTTCGGCCCGGCCC
>NZ_WFVX01000102.1:0-14685 GCF_015491435.1 Thermosulfurimonas sp. | reverse complement strand
GGTGTCGGCTCCGGCCTCCTCCGCAAGCCGGGCCTTGCGTTTCTCAAGCTCGAGATCACAAAGGTCGCTTGAGGTGCCGATGGAGGCGTTGACCTTGGTGCGCACCCCCTCGCCCACGGCCACCACCCGCCCGCTCTGCCGGGCCTTAATCAGCACGATGGTCCCCCGGGCTACCCCCTCCCGGATGAATTCCGGGGAGACCCCTTCCTCCTCCGCGGCCTTGCGCATGGCCCCGGTGATCTCTCCCTGACGCGCCGCCTCAAGCTCGGTCATGGCTAAAGCTCCACGCCTTCGGCGGTGTAGCGGGCCACGAGATCGCCCACCTCGCTGGTGGTGTAACCCATCTTTCCGGCGGACATGCTCTTCAGATGATCGCGGCAGACCTTGATCACCGCGGCCTCAATGGCCCGGGCGGCCTCCTCCTCGCCCAGGTGCTCAAGCATCATCATTCCGGCACAGATGGCCGCAAGGGGGTTGATCACGTTCTTCCCGGTATATTTGGGGGCCGAGCCTCCGATGGGCTCAAACATGGAGACCCCCTCGGGATTGATGTTTCCACCGGCGGCGATCCCCATACCGCCCTGGATCATGGCCCCGAGATCGGTGATGATGTCCCCGAACATGTTGTCGGTGACAATGACATCGAACCATTCCGGGTTCTTCACAAACCACATGCAGGTGGCATCCACATGGGCGTAGTCGGTTTCGATATCCGGATACTCCCTGGCCACCTCATAAAAGGTGCGCTCCCAGAGGTCCCAGGCATAGGTGAGGACGTTGGTCTTTCCCACCAGGGTGACCTTCTTCTTTTTGTTGCGCTTGCGGCAATACTCAAAGGCAAAGCGGATACAGCGCTCCACCCCGAAGCGGGTATTGATGGACTCCTGAATGGCCACCTCATAAGGGGTGCCCTTGCGCAGGAACCCCCCGCCCCCGGCGTAAAGCCCCTCGGTGTTCTCCCGCACCACCACAAAGTCTATGTCCTCCGGCCCCTTGTCCTTGATCGGGGTCCAGACCCCGGGATAGAGCTTTATGGGACGAAGGTTCACATACTGATCGAGCTCAAAGCGAATACGCAGAAGGATCCCCTTCTCCAGGATGCCGGGCTTGACCTCCGGATGCCCGATGGCCCCGAGATAGATAGCGTCGTGCTTCTTTAATTCCTCGATCCCCCCTTCGGGGATGGTTTCCCCGGTGCGTAAATATCGCTCGCCGCCCCAGTCGAAATAATGCAAATCCAGAGCGAAACCGAAACGTCCGGCCGCAGCCTGAAGTACCTTTACCCCCTCCCGGATCACCTCCGGGCCGGTCCCATCTCCGGGAATCACCGCGATCTTATAGGTTCGAGCTTCCGCCATCCTCATCCTCCCTCGAACTTTTTGATCTCTATCTATTACTATGGCTTATCCGGCCTTTCAAGCAATTTTTGCTCTCTCCGGGGGGTATCCCCTTGACTCGGATAGGACTTCTCATCTACCATAAAAATAAGGATATGGTTAGCCCCTCCAGCTTGAAATTTTTTTCACAATCCTTGACAACCTTTCAAAATCCCAATAAAAGGAGAGGCCTATGGATAAAGAATTAGTCAGGCAGTACGCAGAAAGAAATCCGGAGATAAGGGAACTTTTCGAAAGGCACCAGGCCCTGGAACGGGAGCTGGAAGGATTGATCCGAAAGAGCTACCTCACCGCAAGTGAAGAGGTGCGCAAGAAACAGATTCAGAAGGAAAAGCTGGCCCTCAAGGATCGTATTTACGCCTTAATAAAACAGGAAGGAGGTTAGAGAAGGTGGGCGAATTGATGACCGGGGCCCAGATGATCGTAGAGGCCCTAAAACGCGAGGGCGTAGAGGTTATCTTCGGTTATCCCGGGGGGGCGGTAATCGATATTTATGATGAACTTTACAAGACCCCGGAAATAAAACACGTACTGGTGCGACACGAGCAGGGGGCGGCGCATGCGGCCGATGGTTATGCCCGTTCCACCGGAAAGGTGGGAGTCTGCCTGGTCACCTCCGGCCCCGGAGCCACCAACACCGTAACCGGCATCGCCACCGCTTACATGGATTCCATTCCGGTGGTGATCCTCACCGGTCAGGTCCCTACCAGGCTCATCGGAAACGATGCCTTTCAGGAGGTGGACATCACCGGGATCACCCGTCCCTGCACCAAGCACAACTTTCTGGTCAAGCGCACCGAGGATCTTCCCTGGGTGCTCAAGGCCGCCTTCCACATCGCCCGCACCGGCAGACCGGGGCCGGTTCTGGTAGATCTACCCAAGGACGTACAGCAGGGGAAGGCCGAATTCCACTGGCCGGAGGAGATTCGCCTGCGCAGTTATCAGCCGGTTTATGATCCCCATCCCCGTCAGGTGGAAAGGGCCTACCGGTTACTCGAAAGCTCCACCCGGCCGGTGGTCCTGGTGGGAGGAGGGGTCATCGCCTCCGGAGCCCACGAGGAGTTGCTCGAGCTGGCCGAACGTCTGCACCTACCGGTAACCATGACCCTCATGGGGCTCGGGGGTTTCCCCGGGACCCATCCCCAGTCCTTGGGTATGCTGGGTATGCACGGTACCTACTACGCCAACATGGCGGTGGCCAACAGCGACCTCATCCTGGCGGTGGGAGCCCGCTTCGACGACCGGGTCACCGGAAAGGTGGACGCCTTTGCTCCCATGGCCAAGATCATCCATATCGACATCGACCCCACCTCCATCCAGAAAAACGTTCGGGTGGATGTTCCCATCGTAGGAGACTGTAAACGGGCCCTGGAAAAGCTCCTTCAAATCGTTAAAGAGGTGGGGCGGCCGGAAAAGATCTGGCGCGAACAGTTCAAAGACTGGTGGGAGCAGATCGAGATCTGGAAGAAACGCTACCCCCTTACCTACAAGCAGGACCCGGAATATATCAAACCCCAATTCGTGATCGAGAAACTCTACGAGCTCACCCGGGGAGAGGCCATCGTGGCCACCGAGGTGGGACAGAATCAGATGTGGACGGCCCAGTACTATAAATTCGACCGTCCCCGCACCCTTATCACCTCCGGAGGGCTGGGGACCATGGGTTTCGGGTTCCCGGCGGCTATCGGGGCCCAGATGGGGAACCCGGGAAAACTGGTCATCGATGTGGCCGGGGATGGGTCCATCCAGATGAACATCCAGGAGATGGCCACGGCCATGGAACAGGGGCTTCCCATCAAGGTGATCATCCTCAACAACGGTTATCTGGGCATGGTGCGTCAGTGGCAGGAACTCTTTTACGAGCGACGTTATTCTGCGGTCAAATTTCAGGTGCTTCCGGATTTCGTGAAACTGGCCGAGGCCTACGGAGCCCTGGGGCTTAGAGCCACCCGTCCGGAGGAGGTGGAACCGGTGCTCAAACAGGCCCTGGAGAGCGACCGACTTACTCTGGTGGACATCCATATCGCGCCGGAGGAGGGTGTCTTCCCCATGGTTCCGGCAGGGAGGGCCACCACGGAAATGATCCTGGTTTAGGAGGCGAAAATGGCGGAGAAGAAACATACCCTTTCGGTGCTGGTGGAAAATACTCCCGGGGCGCTGGCCCGGATCGCCGGGCTCTTTAGCGGACGCGGGTTTAATATCGATAGTCTCTGCGTGGCCGAAACCCTGGACCCTACCCTTTCTCACCTCACTCTGGTCACCCGGGGGGACGAACTCATCATCGAGCAGATCATCAAACAGCTCCGCCGCCTGATAGATGTGTATAAAGTGGTGGATGTTACCGAAGAGGAAGAATTCGTGGAAAGGGAGATGGCCCTGATCAAGGTGCGGGCGGAAAAGGAGACCCGGGCCGAGGTGCTCCGCATGTGCGATATCTTCCGCTGCAAGGTGGTGGATGTAAGCCCGCGCACCTACACCATTGAGGTTACCGGCCCTCAGAGCAAACTTCAGGCGGTGATTGAACTCCTCAAACCCATCGGGATCAAGGAAATTGTACGCACCGGTCTCATCGCCATGAAACGCGAAAAAAAGTCCGTGTAGGGCCCTTGCAAAGTACCGGATAAGAGGTATAGCTCTTCCCTAACCGTCGGCGGAGGAGGCCGTTTATGTTGAAACTGGACCTTCAGCGTACCGATCTGAACCCGGAGGAACTGGCCTGGCTGGAGCAGGCTTTCCGGCGTTGTGCCCGCCGCATACTCCTGGCCACCACCCTGGCCGGGTCCGGTCATCCGGGAGGCTCTCTCTCCTCACTGGGGCTTCTTCTCATGGTCTATGCCCTGGCCCGGGTAAACCCCGAAAAGCCCCGGGACCCGGAGCGCGACCGGGTGGTGGTAAGTCACGGACACATCAGCCCCGGAGTCTATAGCGTCCTTGCCGAATACGGATTCTTCCCTGAGGAACCCTTCCTTCTCGAATTCCGCCGGGCCGGTTCGGCCTTCGCCGGCCACGTGGAACAGGCCGTACCCGGCGTGGAGTGGAACACCGGAAATCTGGGGCAGGGGTTATCCGCGGCCTGCGGTATGGCCCGGGCCCTTAAGCTCAGGGGCCTTTCCGCCCGGGTCTTCTGCCTTATGGGCGACGGAGAACAACAGAAGGGTCAGGTCATCGAAGCCCGGCGCTGGGCAATAAAATTCGGACTCAACAACCTCTGCGTGCTCATCGATTACAATCGCCTCCAGATCGGAGGTGATACCTATCAGGTCATGCCCCAGGATCTAAGAGCCGAGATCGAGGCCACAGGCTGGAACCTTATCGAGGTGAACGGGCACGATTTTTCCGCCCTTTATCGGGCCCTGCGCAACTTCCTTCTGGGAGAGGTCCCGCATCCGGATCGCCCCACAGCCATCCTGGCCCACACGGTAATGGGCCACGGCATCTCCTTCATGGAAAATGATGCCAAATGGCACGGGGCGCCTCTTTCGCCGGATCTCTGCCGTAAGGCCCTCTCTGAATTGGGCTTCGATCCGGCCGAGCTCGACCACTGGATGGAAAAACGAAAAAACCACCCCGTCTCCTTCCCTCACCAGCCCCACGAGCCGGAACCC
The DNA here is from genome assembly GCF_015491435.1 of Thermosulfurimonas sp. NCBI lineage: Bacteria > Pseudomonadati > Thermodesulfobacteriota > Thermodesulfobacteria > Thermodesulfobacteriales > Thermodesulfobacteriaceae > Thermosulfurimonas > Thermosulfurimonas sp. Next base: position 9,683 of record NZ_WFVX01000102.1, on the reverse strand, counting down.
GTAGAGATCGACCCCGGAGAACCCATCCTCTATGAACCGGAGGTGAAGACCGACTGCCGTTCGGCCTACGGCAAGGCCCTGCTTTCCCTTGCCGAAAGGAACAACCTTCCCGGAAAACCCCCCAAGGTCCTGGGGCTTACCTGCGACCTGGAGGGCTCGGTCAAGATGACCGCATTTCGCCGGCATTCTCCCCTGGCCTTTCACGAATCCGGCATCCAGGAACATCACACCGCTGCCGTGGCCGGAGCCCTCTCCCGGGAGGGATTCCTGGTCTTCTTTTCCACCTTCGGGGTCTTTGCCGTGGATGAGGTCTATAACCAGATGCGTCTCAACGCCTTAAACCGCACCGCCCTCAAGGTGGTGAGCACCCACCTCGGAGCGGATGTAGGAGAAGATGGCCCCACCCATCAGTGCGTGGATTATCTGGGGCTGCTCCTTAGCCTTAAGGATTTTGAGATCTATCTTCCTGCGGATCCCAATCAGACCGACCGTATTGTGCGTTTTGCTGCCACCCAGCCGGGAAATGTCTTCGTGGGTATGGGGCGTTCCAAGGTCCCGGTGATCACCGACGAAGAGGGCCGGCCCTTTTTCGGAAGGGATTACCGTTTTCGCCCCGGACGGGCCGACTGGCTGCGCCGCGGGGAACACGCCACCTTCGTCACCTACGGGGCCATGGTTCCACGCTGTCTCTCCGCCCGGGAGATCCTCAGGGAAAGGGGCCTTTCCGTAGGGGTGCTCAACGTGGCCTCGGTGCGACCCTTCCCCCGGGAAGATCTGCTTTCCGCTGCCGAAATAGGTCCCATCCTGGTGGCGGAGGATCATCTGGTGGAAACCGGTCTGGGCAGTCTGGTAGCCCGGGAACTGGCCCTGGCCGGCAAGACCATACCCTTGTGTCTTCGAGGATGGACGGAGTACCCCTCCTCCGGTAAACCGGATGAACTCTTTGCCCGGGCCGGTCTGGATCCGGAAAGCCTGGCCCGGAGCATGGAAGAACTCCTTAAGAAATCGTGAGCAAGCCCCTTCCCGAACAGGACCGGGACCTGCCCCTTACCGCTCATCTGATAGAACTCCGGGAACGCCTGCTCAAGAGCCTTCTGGTCTGGCTGGCGGCCTCGGCCTTCTGTTACTGGAAATTGAATCCCCTTCTGCACTTTCTTCTCCGCCCCCTGCTGCAGGCCCTTCCCCCGGGCCGTAAAATCATGTTCATCGCTTACCAGGAGGCCTTCTTCACCTATATCAAGATAGCCCTCATCTTCGGCGGGGTCCTGGCCAGCCCCTTCATCATCTTCCAGATCTGGCGTTTCGTGGCCCCGGGGCTTTACTCCCACGAAAAACGTTTCGCCCGGCCGCTTATCCTGGCCTCCTGTTTCGCCTTTCTGGCCGGGGCTGCCTTTGCCTATTTTTTGATCTTTCCCCGGGCCTTTCGCTTCCTGGCCTCCTTCGGAGGGGATCTCCTGCAATTCAAGCCGGTGTTTCGGGATTATGTAAGCTTTGCGGTGCGTATGCTCCTGGTCTTTGGATTCTGTTTCGAGATCCCGGTTGCCCTGGCCGTAGCCGGAAAACTGGGGGCCCTTCGTGCCCGCACCCTCTCCCGAATAAGACCTTACGCCATCCTGGGGGCTTTTGTGGTAGCGGCCATCCTCACCCCCACTCCCGATGTGGTCAACCAGCTCTTTCTGGCCCTACCCCTTGTCCTTCTCTACGAAGCGAGTATCCTAGTAGTATGGCTCCTGGAGCCAAAATCCTAGAAAGGAGGCTCTCATGTTTGGATTGGGCACCCAGGAATTACTTATCATCCTCTTCCTGGCCTTCCTCCTTTTCGGAGCCAAAAGACTCCCGGAAATAGGAGCCGGGCTGGGGAAGGGCATCCGTTCCTTTAAGCAGGCCCTGCGGGAAGCCGAAATGGAAGAGGAGGTAGAAAAACTGGAAAAGAGCGGAGGGGCTAGAACCCAACAGAGTTAATGCGGGCCTTTGTCCTGTGCGCCGGACGGGGAGAACGCCTTCGCCCCCTGACCGAACATGTCCCCAAACCCCTTCTCCCCATCCTGGGAAGACCTCTTCTCTTTCTCCTGGTGGAATCTCTCGTCGCGCAGGGATTCCGCACCATAGGGCTCAATGCCTGGTACCTGAAGGACCAGATACGCCGGCGGATTAGGGAACTCCGTCGGGTCTATCCGGATGTAGAATTCCGCCTTTACGAAGAACCCGAATTACTGGGCACCTGCGGAGCCCTGCGCCATGCCGCCTCCTTCTTTACCGAACCCACCCTGGTCCTCAACGGAGACATCCTTACCAACTTCCCCCTGAGACTGATCTATGAGGAAGCCCTGCGGCATCAGACCCTTTGCTTGATGTTCTGCCACCGCTTCCCCGGTCTCAATCGCCTCCGGATCCGGAACGGCTACGTTACGGATTTCGCCGAGGATTCCCCGGAGGGATATGCCTATACCGGTATTCAGGTGGTCTCTCCGGAATGGATTTCCCTTCTGCCTCCGGAACGGGAACTGGTGCCGGCCTACCGCCGACTTATCGCCCGGGGGTATCTTCCCCGGGCCCTGGTGGCCACTGCTTTTTACTGGATAGATATAGGAACCCCGGAAAACTATCGCCGGGCCCGGATGGACCTTCGGAGCGGAAAGGCGGTGATCCCCGTTGACCTGGAATGAATTGAAAGAAAGATTACAAACCATCTGGGGAATTACCCCCACCAGGATGGAGCCCCTGAGCGGCGACGGCTCGGCCCGACGCTTTCTCCGTGTCCATCTCCGGGGAGAAACCTGCATCCTTATCCTGCCCCAGCCCGGTAGATACGGACTGCGGGAGGCCCGAAGCTATTACCGGCTGGGACGCTTCTTTCGTCAGCACGGCCTTCCGGTCCCGGAAATATACGGTTTTTCCGAGCCCGAGGGACTCCTCCTGGTGGAGGACCTGGGCGATACGCGGCTGGCCGAACACCCGGACAAGCTAGCCCTTTATCCCCGGGCCCTGGATCTCCTCCTTCATCTTCAGAGCCTCACCCCCTCCTTTCCCCGGGAGGCTGTACTGGAAACGCTTTACTATCATCGAGAATTCATCTGGGAAAAAGAAATCCTTTATTTCGAATCCTGGTATCTGCAACAAAAAAGGGGAAAAAGATGGCTTCCCGAGGAAAGACGGCTCTGGCGGGAATTCCTCAAGGAGGGAGAGGCAAACTTTCTCCCCCCGGTGGTCCTCCACCGGGATTTTCAATCCCGCAATCTGATGGTTCGCGAAGGAAAACTCTATCTGATCGACTTTCAGGGAGCCCGTCTGGGCCCCCCCTCCTATGACCTGGCCTCCCTGCTCTACGATCCTTATGTGAAGCGTCTTCCCCGGGAATTTCTCTGGGATCTTTACCGGGCCCGCTCCCCCTGGCCGGAGGAAGCCCTGTTTCGCGAGCTCCGCTATACCCGCATCTTTCGCCTTATGCAGGCCCTGGGAGCGTTCGTCAAACTGAGCCGTCAGGGCAAAACCTGGTTCGAGAAATTTATCCCCCGGGCGGAAAATACCCTCAAGGAACTTCTGCCCGCCCCCCTGAAGGCCAGCATCTGGAGATCATAGAACCCTTTTTTAAAAAAATTAAGGGCGGGATATACCCGCCCTCTTTCCCCATATCTACCAGAAAGATTTCCAGCCGGATAAAAGCTAACCCTTTTGCTCTACCGGCTGACCTTTTCCGGGGATTCCGTACATCACCGTGGAACCGGTGGAGAAATACTCCAGCTTCCCCTCGCGCACCAGCTCATTGGCCGCCATCTTGATCTCCCGGGGAGAAGCCTCGGGAATAGCCCGCTGCATATCCTTAAGATATACCTTGGACTTGGCCCCGGTCTTCTTTTCCATGAATTCCATGATCTTCTTTTTCAATTCCTCTTTATCCATGGCCATCTTATGCTCCCTCCTTTCGTTTAAAGATTAGGGAGGGGGGTGACCCCCTCCCCTCTTCCTTACATGGGTTCCACGTGGCTGGTGAACTTAAAGTGGAGCGAGGTGCGGTAGGTATCGTAAGCCAGACGGTAGTCGTCGATGCTCTTCTCGGTGAACGGAATCTCACAGAGCTCGAAGAACTTCTCCCAGCCGATGCGCTCGGCCCACTCACCCAGCCGCTCATACTTGCGGGCATGCTGCGCATAGGTCTCCAGAATCTTCTTCACCCACTTGACCGTGGTCGGCCAGCGCGGAGGCTCGTTGGGAATATAAGGAATCACCAGCTTGGAGAACTTGGGCGGGGAGATACGGTTGGAGATCTTTCCACCCACCAGGATGGCGATCCCGTCGCCCTCGCCGTCGGCCAGCGGCATGGCCGGGCACATGGTATAGCAGTTTCCGCAGAACATACAGCGTTCCTTGTTTACCCGCACGGTCTTTTTCTTCTCTCCGTTGATCTCCACCGTGGCCGGCTTAATGGCCCCCAGGGGACAGGCCGCCACCACCAGGGGAATCTCACAGACGTACTGCAGACGATCGTCCTCGATCAACGGGGGCTTACGGTGAATACCCAGGATGGCAATGTCCGAACAGTGCACGGCTCCGCACATGTTCAGGCAGCAGGCCAGCGCAATCCGCACCTGGGCCGGAAGCTTGTGGCTTCCGAAATACTCAAAAAGCTCATCCATTACCGCCTTAACCACACCCGAGGCGTCGATGGCCGGGGTGTGACAGTGCACCCATCCCTGGGTGTGCACGATGTTGGTTACCGAAGCCCCGGTACCACCCACGGGGAACTTGTACGAACCACTGGGATGCTTCCGGCCCTTGAGATCGTCGAGCAGGGCCCGAAGCTTTTCCTCATCGGTAACATGGAACTCGATGTTGTTCCGGGTGGTCCAGCGGACGTAACCGTCACAATACTTGTCGGCGATCTCACATACCTCACGGATGTAATCGGTGGTGATCAACCTGGGGGTCCCCACCCGCACGGCAAAGACTACATCCCCGGTCTCGCTGGTATATTTGATCACCCCGGGCTGGATGATCTCGTGACTTTTCCACTTACCATAGTTCTTCTTGATTACCGGAGGGAAAAACTGGGCATAGTGCGGCGGACCAATATCCGTGATCCGGTTTTCCATGGGCTTCTGAGGATTGTAAAGCTTTTCCGCCAGCTCCGGATCATAGGGCTTGCTAAAAATCTCGTCCAGCTGAACGTTTTGAATCTCTTCGTAAACCTTATCGGACATCTCCAACCTCCTTCTTTAAATTTGACTTCAATTTTTAAAACCCGGTTTAGGCCGGGTGACGCTTACGGAACTCGGCCACATCACGGTCCCAGCCACCCTCGACCTCTTCCTCCTTCCAGAAGACATAGGGGTTGGACCGCGGCTCACGAATATGCTGCGGAATGGGCTTGAGCCCCAGAACATCCACGATAAACCGGTTGAGACCTACCCGCTGAATAAGCTCGCCCAGACGCTCACGGTTCTTTCCGTTCTCCATCCAGAAGTCCCAGGTCTTCTCAATAATCTCCTTCAGATTGTCATAAGGCGGCTCAAGCCGCATGAAGGGCACGATCACCGTGGAAAGCTGAGCCCCCTCCAGGATCGGAGCCTTGGCCCCCATAAGGAGGGTAGCTCCGGTATCGGTTCCGGGACGCAGGGCCTCGGGCATTACGTTAATGCAGTGCATACACCGCACACACTCTTTGTTGTTAATGTGGAGCTCCTTTCCATCCCAGTGCATGCACTGAGCCGGACAGAGATCAATGACCTCCTTCTGGATATCAAACGGACCCCAGTCGCGGTCGGAATGGGCCCCGGCGTTGGGCTTAAGCTCGCCACCCACATAGGCCCGGACGGCCTCCTGATCGATTCGGATATCGTCGATCCAGGTACCGATGATGGAAAGGTCGGCCCGGGCAATGGCCGCCACACAGTCGTTGGGGCACCCGGAAATCTTAAACTTGAACTTATAGGGAAAGGCCGGACGGTGCAGCTCGTCCTGATAGGTCATGGTGAGATCGTAACAGAGGGCCTGCGTGTCCAGACAGCTCCATTCACACCGGGCCTTACCCACGCAGCAGGAAGGAGTACGCAGGTTCGACCCGGACCCACCCAGATCCATGTTCATCTGATGGGTAAGGTCAAAGAAGATAGGCTCAAGCTGCTCGGTCACCGTACCCAGAAGCACCATATCTCCGGTGGAGCCGTGGAAGTTGGTCATGCCGCTGCCCCGATGGTCCCAGATCTCACAGAGCTTGCGCAGGGCCGAAGTGTGATACCACTTGGAGGCCGGCTGATTCACACGAATGGTGTGGAAGGCCCAGATGGCAGGAAACTTGTCCTGCTGGTCCGAATAACGACCGATAACGCCTCCACCGTAACCGAAAACACCCACAATACCCCCGTGCTTCCAGTGGGTCTCCTTGTGCTTGAAGGATAGCTCCAGCTGACCCAGAAGATCGAAACAAGCCTGTTTCTGATGCTTCTCCGCATAGGAATAAATGTCATCCACAAAACTCGGCCAGGGACCTTTCTTTAATTCATCTACCATGGGTGTATCGTGTTTCTTAATCTCAGCCATCACTCCCTCCTTAGTCTAAGCATTTTTCAACTCTTCCCCGAGTAAGTTCGAGCCTACCTTCCCTCATCTTAAATGTCAAGGAAGGTTTTGGTGGATAGACACGGTTTATGGAAAATTTGGCCCTTTTTTGAGGAATATATCCCCGAAGATCTAAGCCTTAGTATCTTTATCTATGTATTCGAGACCCTGGCTCCTTCCAAAAACTCCTTTACCCCTTTAAAGCTACCGTGGTCAATCACAAAGGCCACCCGCCCATCCGCAAGAAGGGCCAGCCCTAAAAAGGGCCCGAATTTCTGGATATCTTCGGAGAAAGGACGGATAGCCGCCTCCTGCTGCCCCCTTATCTCCGGAAGGGCCAGCCCCCACACCGGATATCCTCCCATAATGAGGAGATAAAAGGCCCTTTTCTCTCGAACTCCGGGATCCGGAAAGAGCACCTGCACCGTTTCGCCCTCGTGATGGTGATACCACCACTCCTCCCCCACCCGGGATACCGCCTCCGGACTCACCCGGCGAACCTCCCGCAGGGCATAAAGGGGCACTGCCCAGAGGTCCTCGCCACAGGGGAAGGTAATCACCCGATTGAGTACCGTGGCCATGGGAAAGTGAAGGGAAATCCGGGTGCCCTGCCCGGGCCGAGAATCAACGGTTATATAACCCCTCAGGGATTCCACCTTCTCTTTGACTATGTCCAGGCCGAAGCCCCTTCCCGAAAGGGTATCCGCTTCCTGCTTGGTACTCAGCCCCGGAACAAAGAGAAGGTCCTCCACCCTCTCCCAGGAAACCCCTCTTTCCCGGGCCCGGGTCTCCAGGGCCTCCCAGTTTATACCCCGTCCGTCATCGGCAACGGTAATCCGGAGCCAGGCCTGCTCCATCTCGAAAACTACCTGCACCCTGCCCTCCGCGGGCTTGCCCGCCGCCCGGCGCTCCTCCGGTTCCTCCAGGCCGTGGTCAAAGGCATTGCGTAAAAGGTGTACCAGGGCCGGCCAGACCTCCTGTAAAAGCACCCGATCCACCCGAAGGTCCCGCCCTTCAAAAATAAGTTCCGCCGGTTTCCCCGTGCTTTTCACCAGATCGCGAAAAAGACGCTCCACCCTTACCCGGATGCTTTCCACCGGTACCATCCGGAGCCCCCGCACCTCTTCGCTGAGAGAGCGCATAAGAGCCGAAAAGGAAAACAGGATCTCTTCCAGCTTCAGTCTCCCCTCCCGGGAAAGACGGGGCCGGAGTTCATTCCATACCTCCTCCAGACGGTATCCCAGCGACCGCAATTCCTCCACCGCCGCCGAAATCCTTCTTACCGTATCCGTATCCACCCGCAGAAAAAGCTCCGGGGGTTGCTCCAAAGGCCTCTCCGGAGGACGTTCCACCGGCTGCGCGACCTCCCTCTTCTCCGACTCGGGTGGCAGCTCCCGTCGCGCGACTTCTTCCTCACCGGCCTCGGAAATCTCCTCCGGCAGGGATAGGGCCTCGATTTCCTGGGAAAGCTCGCTCAGGAATTCCTCCAGTTCCGGAGGTTTTTCCCGGACCGGAAGAAGCCCTTTGAGAACCTCCCAGCAGGCCCTCCACTCCGATTCTTCCCCTTTTTCCAGACGATCCAGTTGGGTCTCGAATTCCTCAAGGAGTTCCACCAGTTCGTCCAGATTGAGATACCGGGCCGACTGTTTGATCTTTTCCAGGTGCTCTCGAACCGCAGGCAAGGCCGAGGGATCGGGTTCCTCGCCCTCGAGAAGGGTCTCCAGAAGACCGGTCTTTTCCTCCAGAAGCTCCATAAAGGCCCGATAAAGGTCCTCATCTTCCTCGCGCAACTCCTCAAGGAGGGCCTTTAACCGGGAGGTCCGTTCATCCCCGGAAGGCGAGGCCTCCTCCCGGACCTCTTCCTTCCCCTCGGCCAACCCTCGTAACAGGGTCTGGATTTGATCCAGCCGTTGGAAAAGAGGATCCACCTCCCGCAGGTCGCCTTTTTCCAGCAGGCTCTCCATCTCGTGGGCCAGATGGGCCACGTTCTCATAACCCATATAAGCCGAAATCCCTTTCAGGTTGTGCGCCGCTCGCAGGGCCTCCTGGCGGACCTCCTCCGCCTCCGGGGTCTTCTCCAGCTCGAGCAGGAGCTTTTCCAGCTCCTGAACGTACTGGGAGGCCTCACTCAAATATTCCTTAAGAAATTCCTCCATATCCCGCTTCCAGTTCCTCCTGAATCTCTTTCAATTCCCGAAAGGATCTCGCGGCCAGGGCCTGAAAGGAAACCGGCAGGGCCGGAGCAGGGGCCGTCTCCGGATCGCGAACCCATACCCTCTCCACCCGGAGATCCGAGACCGAGACCGGGACCGTCCCGGAAAAGACCATCACCCGCAGGGAAAGATCCTCCTCGGGCAGGAGAAGCCTCTGCAGATCGCCTCCGGGCTCCAGGACCCAGCCCTTCTTCAGGGCCGGAAAACCCGTGGAGATGTAAAGCGTGCCTCCGCGCAGGATGGTGGTAGCCTTTATATAAGTAACCTCCCAGGGCAGGTTATCCCGCAGGGCCTCGGCCAGGGCCTGATGGGCCCCGGCACACCCCTCCACCACCCATAACAGGGCTTCCCCGGGACGATATTCCTTCCTCCCCAGAAACTCCAGGACCTCTCCGTACCCCCCTACCCCGGAAAGAATCACCGTAAGGCCGGAAATCCGGGCGCTGGTGTTCCTCTCCACCGGGGCCCGGGCAGAGAAACGATAGCGTCTCAGGGCCTGCACCCGGACCTTGGCCGCCTCCTCCAGCAGCCGGGGCAGATGTTCGGCCTGATCCGGCCCCTTCATACAAAAAGCCGTGGCCCCCAGGAGCAAAAGGGAGAGCCCCTCGGCCCCCAGGGCGGAACTGGTAAGCACCACCGGTGCGGGGTGTTGGATCATGAGATATTTAAAGGCCCTGGAACCCGAAAGCCCGGGAAGATGAAGATCCAGAAGGATGACATCCGGATCGTATTCCGCTGCGGCCCAGAGGGCCTCTTCCCCGTTGGTAAGGATCTCCAGAAGATGCAACCTGGGAGAGGATTCGATGATCTCGGCCAGAGTCCGGGCCGCCAGCCCGGAATCTTCCACCAGGAGGACGGAAAGGGCGTTTTCCTTTCCTTTCTCACTCTGGTGGGTGGCCGCTTCCACCAGACGGG
>NZ_WFVX01000101.1:0-4656 GCF_015491435.1 Thermosulfurimonas sp. | reverse complement strand
GAATAAACGGGGCCACCTTCCCCTCGGCGTTTATCCCCAGGGCCGGGCTTTCCCAGCGCAGATAGGAACGGGTCTCGCGCCAGCGAAAGGCCCCTTTCACCCGGTTCCCCTCGCGGGCCTCCATGCTTTCGTCTCCCGCCTTGCGATACCGCAGCCAGTCCCCGGCCCGGGTGGTGAGATCCTGCTGGGCGTGGCAGCCGTAACACTGCGGGGCCCACACCGCATGGCAGGCGTAGCACTCAAGCTTTTTCGCATGCCCGGGAATGGTCATGGCCGCCGCGGCCCGCGGATTCTTCCCGAGCACCTCCGGGACCTGGGGCACGGGATGCTCCTTTCCGTCAAGTTTCCCGATGAGGATCACCCGCTGCCCCTCGCGCTTTAAGTTGGTAAGAGGCGTCCCGCGGGAGGTCTTGAGCGGGGCGTAGCCCTTTACCGTCCCGTGGCAGTCCTCACACTCTATCTCCACCGCCTCCTCCTTCTTGCTGTAAATGTTTCCGTCGCCGTGGATCTCGCGCTCGGTGTGGCAGTCCTGACAGGAAAGGCCCCGCTCGTAATGGATGTCGGGAAGGAGGTGGTTATAGCATTTTCCGTGAAGCTTGCGGCCGGCCTTGACCCCTGGCTTTCCGCTCCAGGGCGAGCAATAGCCGTCGGATTCCATCAGCCCGGCGTAGCTCATGCCGATGCGCCCGCCGCGGTTGTGGCAGTGCTGACACTGAAAGACCGGGATGCGGGTGGTGATGCGGTGCACCCGGGGGTAGCCCGGTTTGTCGTGCGGGATGGCGGAATCTCCGCCCTTGTAAAGGCCGTCGTTATCGTAGATCACATGGCAGGCCGCGCATCCGCTGGCCCGATAGTCCCCGGGGCGCTCCTTGCCCCGGGTCCAGACATGGCACCTCAGGCACTCGGCCCGAAGATAGTCGTCAACCGGATGGTTTGTCGGGGAGATGGGTTTTGCGGGGTCATAGACCGGAAGGCCGAGGAGTTCGGGAAGGGCGCCGCGGTCGCGGGGAACGTTCCCGTCCTCGTCGCGCACCGGATAGGTGGCGTAAAGGGCCCGGCGGGTCTTCTGCGCGGCCCAGGTGTAGCGGGCGGCGCTGATGATCCCGGCGCTGGTGGCGTGGAGGCTCTTTTGGAGACGGGAAACGATATCGGCATGACACTGACCACAGGTTTGAGAGATCACCCGGAGGTCCGAAGGGTTGCGCCAGAGCCCCCGATGGGCCTCCTCCTTGGTCTTTCCCTCCGGGTTTCCCCGGTGGCAGAACACGCAGGAGAGCTGTCCCATGACCGGGTTTTCGGCGATCTTTTCAATCCCCCGGTGACACCTAAGGCACCCGCTACCGGCGAGCGCGGGGCCCGCAAGAAAAAACCCCAGAAGAAAGGTTATAACCCTCATCACGGCCTTATCCTCCAAGATTTAAAATTCGGCCTGGAGGCGGCTGAAGACCGCAAGTTTGTCCTCTTCGTCTCCCGGGTTGAAATTGAAACTCCGGTCCGCATACCCGTTTACGCTATCCTCAAGATGGGCAAAATCAAGGCCGAGGTCCAGGGTTAGATAGCGGTGGAGGCGCAGGGTGAGCATCCCGAGAAAATCGTAGCCCACGGTGGAGTCCCTTCCCCGGGCCTCGGTGTCCCCGAACCAGCCCGCGGCAAGCCATAAGCGCAGGCGTTCCGAAAAATCGTAGCTCAGACGGGCCTGGAAGGTGGTGAGCCCGTAACCGTTGTTGGAGACGTTCACCGCGGTGTCGTCAAAGCCGGTATCCGTGGGGCCCTGGACGGTAAGGATCCCGGTGTAGCCCCAGTAGCCGTAGGTGCCGGAGAGGGCCATGAGGGGAAGGAAACCTTCCCCGTCCTTATCTCCGCTTGCGTGGGTGAAAAGGAGGAAGAGGGCGGCCGGGCCGAAGGTCTTTTCCGCCTCAAGGCGAAGAAGCCAGCCCGAGGCGTCGTCCGGGGTGCCCAGGATCTCACGGTCGGTGAAGGACCCGATAAGAGCCGCCCGGAGAGTGAGGTCCTCGCGGGGCTTCCAGGTGAGCATCCCGCCGTAGTTTAAGTGCGGCCGGGTGTGCTCCGAGGGGCCTCCGGCGGGGTTGGCGTAGTTTTCGGCGACCTCGGCATAGAGGGCAAAAAGGGAAAGTTTGAGCCCGGGAGAAAACTTCCGTTCCCAGTCAAGCTCGTAGTGCACGAAATCGTCGTGCGCCAGGTCCTCCTCGCCCTCGTCGAGTTCCGCAGCAAAAAGACGAAAGTCTCCGAGGCGCTTGCTCCGGTAATAGAGAGCCAGGGCCAGAGGGTTATAGTCCCAGTCCGCGGAATAAAGCATGTCCCGGGCGCGGTCCGAAAGGGGAAGGATCCCGGCCTCAGCCGAAAATCCGCCCCCGAAAGCGTAGGAGAGGACCGCATGCCGCACCTTAAGGCGCTTTTCCGTGGTGGTGAGGTTGGCGTGAGTGTGTCCGAGTTCCACCTGAAGGTGGCTGCGGAGACGGGAATCAAAGACCAGATCCAGGTTCTGGCGAATGCGGAGGCGGCTTGCGTTAAGGGTCTTCCGGTGGGTGTGGACGCTATAGGAATTTATGCGGTACTGGCCGCCAAAGGCGATACGCTTTACCGGAGGGGAGATCTCCGGGGCCTTCTTTGCGGGGCCGGAAGGCGCGGCCACGGAGGGCTCTTTTTCCGCAAGGCGGCTTTTCAGCTCGGAAAGTTCCCGCCTTAAGGCCTCAATCTCCCGATCTTTTTTCCTGAGTTCCGCCTGAAGGGCCCTAAGCTCGGAAAGCACCTCGGTAAGACTCGGCTCTCCGGCGGCCCGGGCGGAAGGAGCGAAAAGAAAAAGCACAGCTAAGAAAACCGCAAGGCCTCTTGCCATCCTCTCACCTCCTTTTTACAAAGCGGGGCGGGCCTTCGCCCGCCCCTGAGGAAGGTATGGGATTTGGGTTAGGCCTTATGGCGCTTAAAAGCTTATCTGAACCACGGTCTGGATCCGGAATCCGTCGTCAAGATTAGCGGTCCCGGTGGGAGAATAAGCGCCCCAGTGCTCGTTAAACCGCGTAGCCGAAATGCGGTAATTCTTATCAAAGTTCACCCACTCCGCGCTTACGAGAAGGATGTTATTCCCGGTAAGATAGTAGGCGAGCCCCACGATGTAGTGGTCAGCCTGATCGTTTCCGCTGGAAATAAACTGCCCCTCGGCGTTATATCCATTGTCATCGTTGGGATCAAAGTGGTCCCAGCGGGCGTAAAGGTGGAGCTTTTCGTTGAGCACCGGAAGCACGAAATCACCGTAAATGGAGTAGAGGGTGGTGTCCATCTCGTCATAGGAGGTGGGGTTATTAGGATCGTTAAAGAGCACCCAGGAGCCATCGTTTTTGTTGGTGGAAGTGCTGTACTGGGCGGCGATCATGAACCAGGGGTGCTGATAGGAGATCATGAAAAGGTTTACGTTATAGTCCGGATCGTCAAATTCTTTACCCGTTTTGGTAAACGTCGCCTGGTTATTACCCTCCCCGTAGATCCCGAAATAGCTGAACTGAAGACCGGCCAGGGGGAACATCCCGCTCGTGGAATAGGGGAAGGGCCGCAGCGTGAGCCGCACCTCCACGGCCTTGTTCGGATTGTTATCCCCGCTTGAATAACCGGAACCGTTCATATAAGAGACCCAGAAGGTCCCGTACTTTCCGGTGTAGTGTTTGTAGATGGGGTAGTGGGCGGTAAGCTGCTTTACGAAGTTCGGATCAAGCTTTCCGCCCAGGTTCCCGGCGATGGAGACCCCGCGGTCCGCGGAGTTGAAGGTCCCGAAGAACTCGCGGGGCATGCAGCCCTGCATACGGTAGGGGTTGATGTGCTCCTCAAAGTCAAGCCAGGGGAAGTGCCCCTGACCGAACTCCATCTTGAGATCCGTGAGGAATCCGAAGTCCGGAAGCTTGAACTGGGCGTAGGCGTACTTGATGCGCAGGGTGTAACTTCCGGCATTCCAGCTCCTCTGAAGATCCGGGGTAAGGCGGAAGGAGAGCCAGGGGTTGATCTTCTTCTTGAAGTCAAAATAGGCCCGGGTCACGCTAAAATAACTCTCTCCCCTCTCCTTCCCTCCATCAAAGGGGCCGTAACCGTTGGTATAATCAAGATAGGTAAGGGTTCCGAGCTTTACCCCACGCAGTCCCTTGGGCAGGGCCAGCCCCTCCTTCTGGATCTCTTCTGCCGCAGCCTTGGCCACCTCCTCCTTCTCCTTCTTAGCCTCGGCCTCGGCCTCGCGCTTGATCTCCAGGGCCTCCTCCTCGGTAAGGATCCCCTTCTTCACCAGCACCCGCAGCAGGGGATCCTTAATCTCGGCCCTGACCGACGAGAACCCAAAGGCCAGAAACACCGCCACCGCCAAAAACACCGCCAGCCATCTACCTCCTCTCCTCATACCTCATCCCTCCTTTTAAAGATTTTTAATTTCCTCGGCCCGGAGGAATTTTCTCTCCCCTTCCGGGACCGAACTTTGGCCAAAAAGTGAAATTTTTGCGTCAACACCCGAAGTCCTCCTCTTCCTCCTCGGTAGAATTGGTGGAATTGTCGTTAAGCCAGGGGGCGTTCTTTAGGGGAGACTCTTTCTTGATCTCCTTGCCCTTCCCCGCCGCGGGAGGAGGGGAGGGCAAGGAGATCAAGAAAGAGTCTCCCCTAAAG
>NZ_WFVX01000100.1:0-6300 GCF_015491435.1 Thermosulfurimonas sp. | reverse complement strand
GGGAGGGGGAAGCCGGGCTCTACGGTGGTCCGGCCGGAGATCTTTACATCAAGATCCGCACCAAACCCCACGAATATTTTCGCCGGGAGGGGAAAAATCTCCACCTCTCCCTTATTATCGGGGTGGTGGATGCCATCCTGGGGGCCGAAACCCAGGTGAAGCATCTTTCCGGGGAGAAGATTCCCATTCGTATTCCGCGGGGAAGCCAGCCCGGAGATCGCTTGCTGATAAAAGGAAAGGGGCTCCCGGATCCGCAGGGTGGAGAACCCGGGGATCTCATCGTGCACCTGGAGGTAAAGCTTCCGAGCCGCATCACCCGCGAACAGGAAGATCTCCTGCGACGTTTTGCCGAGCTGGAAAAAGAAGAGGGCCCCCGGGTCAAGGGCAAAAAGAAAAAGACCTTCTGGAACAGGCTCTTTAAGGAATAGGCCATGGGCTTCACCCATCTTTCCGAGGATGGAAAGGCCCGCATGGTGGATGTTTCCGAAAAGCCCTTTACCCCCCGCGAGGCAGTAGCCCGGGGGCGGGTCCTTCTGGGGGAAAAGGTCTTTGCCCTGGTTAAGGACCGGAATCTGCCCAAAGGAGACCTTTTCGGAGCGGCACGCATCGCCGGGATTCTTGCGGCCAAGCGCACCTGGGAGCTTATTCCCCTGTGTCATCCCCTTCCCCTTACCCGCATCGAGATAGACTTTTCTCTCCACCCCGAGGACTTCAGCCTGGAGATAGAAGCCCGGGTACGCACCGTGGCCCAGACCGGGGTGGAGATGGAGGCCCTGACCGCGGTCTCGGTGGCGGCCCTTACCATCTACGACATGTGCAAAGGGATTGACAAAAGCGTCCGGATTACGGATATTCGATTAGCACAAAAACGCGGGGGAAAAAGCGGAGAAGTTATCCTGGAATAAGGAGGCTCTATGGATCCTAAAAAGCTGGAACACTTTAAGAATCTCCTTTTAGAAAAACGTCAGAGGATCATACAGGAGGTGGATCGCACCTTTCAGGCCCTGGAACAGGGTACCGAACACCTTGCCGACCCCTCGGATATAGCCACCATGGAAAGCGACCTGGGGTTCGAGCTGCGACTCCGCGACCGGGAAAGGAAACTCCTTAAAAAGATCGACAAGGCCCTGCAGAAAATCGAGGAGGGATCTTACGGAATATGCGAGGCCTGCGGGGAAGAAATCGAGGAAAAGCGTCTTGAGGCCCGTCCGGAGGCCACGCTCTGTATTCGGTGCAAACGGGAGCAGGAAAGGCTGGAGAAACTGCGCGGAGAATAAACCTTTGCCGGAAATCCGCAGGGACCCTTTAAGCGGTCGTATCTCCCTCATCGCTCCGGAACGTGGACAGCGGCCCACCGACTTTTCCGTAAGTGAAGAAAAGGTCGAGCCCATTCGCTGTCCTTTCTGCCCGGGAAACGAGGAGCTCACCCCGCCGGAGGTCCTGAGGATCCCGGAAGAGGGGCCCTGGCGGGTGCGCATCGTTCCCAACCGTTACCCAGCCCTCTCTCCGGAGGCTGCTCCCCCGGCTGGGGGCGACGAATTCTTCGCTGCCGAGGCCGGGCTGGGGCACCACGAGGTCATTATTGAGACCCCGGAGCACCGAAAATCCCTGGAGAGATTCTCACCCGAGGAGGTAAGGCTCCTCTTTAAAGCCTTTCGGAAACGGGCCCGGGATCTTTTAGCCCAAAAACGCTGGGCCTATCTTCTCTTCTTCAAGAATCGGGGAAGGCGGGCCGGGGCCTCTCTGAGTCACAGTCATAGCCAGCTTCTGGCCCTGCCCTTTCTGCCTCCGCTCCTGGAACGGGAACTCCACCGGGCCGAGGAATTTTACCGCCGGACCCGCCGCTGTCTCCTCTGTGAACTGGCAGACCGCGAGGCCCGTGGCCCGAGACTGATCCATCTTTCCCCGCATTTCGTGGCCTTTCAGGCCTTTGCCCCGCGTCAGCCCCTGGAGACCTGGATCCTGCCCCGTTTCCACTCTCCGAATTTCTTCTCCCTTCCTCCGGAAATGGAGATCGACCTGGCCCGGGTCCTGCTGCGGGTACTCCAGATCCTGGAGAAAACCCTTCCGCAGCTCCCCTATAATCTGGTCTTTCATCTGGAACCCCCCTCTACTCCCGAATTACCGTACTTTCACTGGCACCTGGAATTGATCCCCTCCCTAACCCGGGTGGCGGGTTTCGAATGGGGGGCCGAAAGTTACATCGTGCCCCTTCGGCCGGAGGAGGCCGCGGCTTTTCTGCGCGATCAGAACCCATGAGCCCGGAACGATTCCGCCGGGAGATCCGGAAACTGGCTCCGGAGGCAGACCCGGAACCGCTTTTCCTCCTGGCTACACTTCTCCGGGAAATGGCCTATCCCCTGGGCCTCATCGGTGAGGCCCGGGAAGACCTCCTTCGCGAAAGGCACCTCCTGGACAGCGCCCGCCTGGTTCCCTATCTTTCCTCCGGCCCGGTGGCGGACCTCGGCTCCGGAGCCGGGCTCCCGGGGCTGGTGCTGGCGGTGCTGCGGCCGGATCTTGAGATCTGGCTGATCGAACCTCGAAGGAAGGCGGTCTCCTTCCTGGAATACGCTCGGGTAAAACTGGGACTCGAAAGGGTAAAAATCCTTCGGGCCCGGGCCGAGGACCCGGAGGTGCCCCGGGGATATTTTCACACCGTTACCGCCCGGGCGGTGGCGGAACTCGCCCGACTCTGGGAATATGCCGCCCCCCTTCTTCTTCCCCAGGGATATCTTCTGGCCCTGAAAGGCCCCCGGGCCCCGCAGGAGATCCGGAACCTCAAAGATCTTCACCCCGAGCTTCAGGGGCAAGCCTTCCGTTATCCCTTATCCGGCAAAGGAACCGGTTTTGTGGTAAAGATCCAGCGAGCGGATAGCTAAAGGGTCTCCCAGTTGAGACAGTTGGGGCAGACCCAGGTTACGGCGTTACAGGAAAAATATTTCTGATCGCGCGAAAGACACACCTGGCATACGGTGAACCCGCACTTCCGACACCGCCACACCAGGGGACGTTCCTCCCCGCAGAATTCACATCGCCCGGAAGTAAACTTAGGGTTTCGCAACCCGCGTCTTGAGCTTGGCATCGTGAGCCGCAATCCTTCGGATCTTTTTTACCAATTTATTAAGCATTGAGGGGGTGTTTAGCCAGGGGTGCTCCCGGAAATAGCCCTCCAGGAAAAGGGCTTCAAATTCTTCGGCCTCCTCTCCCAGGACGTTTCGGGCGGAATAAAAGAGCTCGGCAAGGTCCTTTATGATCCAGCGGGCACGGGGCTTTCTGGCGCGTCTTACCCGTTGAAGGTCGATAAGGGTCAGGCGCTCCCCGTCCCAGAAAAGGTGGCAGAGGTAGAAATCCTGATGGGAAAAACCCAGGGCATGGAAACGGGCCGCGGTGTTAATCAGCACCGGAAGCACCCCCCGGAAACTTTCCGGATCCTCACGGAAGAGGTCCTCAAGGCGTCTGCCCCGGGCCTCACAGAAAAGGCTTAAGGCCCGTTTGGGCCAAAGCTTTCGCTCGATCCCGAAGGCCACGGGCTCGGGCACGGAAAAACCCTCCCGCAAAAGCTCCCTTGCCGCCCACCACTCGCACTCCGCCCCGCAGCGAAAATCCCGTAAACCGAAGCGAAAATAGCGTTTAAGAAAGAGCCTCCTTCCCGAGACCTCCAGGAGGAGGATCTCCCGGTCGGGCTTGCGCTTGAAGGGAAGGCCCTCGACCCTCCACAGGGCCTCAAAAGTAGAAAGTCCGGCCCGCTTAAGGAGGGATCTCCAGGGGGAAAGGATCTCCAGGGTCTTCACCGCGAAAGTTCCCTCACGTAGCGTTTGAGTCCCTCTATAGCCTCCCAGTCGGGTCTTTTAAAGGCCGGAAAAACGGAGTTGTTGTGGGCCAGAGGCTCTTCCAGAAGGGGATAACGGGAGGTCCGGGAGGCTTCCTTAAAGAGAGGTGTTCCCGGCACCGGAGAATATTCGGCCAGGATGGGTCTTGCCTTAAGGCGAGCCACATATTCCGCGGCCTTTCGCACCTCGGAGAGGTCCTGCTCCGGGAGGCCGAAAAGGAGATAAACCCCGATCTCCCGGGGGGCGTAGCCGGCCTGTCTCAGGGAGGCCACCGCGGCCTCAAACTCCTCCAGACTTACCTTCTGATCATATCGCCGGGTCACGGTCTCAAGCCCCAGTCTCACGGTTACGAATCCGGCCCTTTTGAGCCAGCGGGCCACCTCCGGGGTGAGGAACCGGGCGTGAAGCGCGTTCGGGGTATGGAAACGCACGGAAAGCCCGGCCTCAACCACCCTCTCCAGAAGAGGGCCCAGATGATGCTCGAAGTCCCAGAGCAGGGCATCGTCATAGAACACCAGGTCCCTTACTCCAAATCTCTCATACCAGTAAACGATCTCCGAAAAAAGGTCCTCCGGCGAGCGGCGTTTCATCTCCGGAAAGAGGAGACGCGAGGCACAATAGGCACAGCGAAAGGGGCAACCCGTACCGGTAAGGAGCACGGCATAAGGGATCTCTCGTTGAAGATCGAACACGGGATAGTCCTCGGGCCGCGGCTCTCCCGAAGGGGGCACCAACTCCTCGATGCGGGAGACTATCTCCTCTTCCCTTCCGGTCATCACGATCTCGGCCTCGGGAAAGGTCTTTTGGGCATGGTCCGGAAGAAGGCGGGCATAGATTCCGCCGAGGAGGACGGGGGTCTCCGGGAAAAAGCGTCTTAAGAGGCGATAGGCTTCCAGCGCCCCGGGATACCAGTAGGTCTGAAGACAGGTAAGAAGGATGAGACGCGGGGCCGGGATACGGGACAGTTCCCGCTCCACCAGCTCCGGAGGCAGACCGTAACGGGCCCAGCGCCGGGGGACATCCTCAAAAAGCGCGGGTTTTTCCACCGGGGTACGGAAAAAGTGTCCGGTCCCGAAAAGTTTTCTTTTGGGACGGCGAGGAAGCTCGGGATGGAAGGGGTCCAGGAGATCCAGGAGTTTTACCCGGTAGCCCTTCCTTCTCAGCTTTCCTCCGAGGCGCAGGAGTCCATAAGGCCTGAGCCAGAAATCGTAAGCCGCAAAATCATAGATCCACGGATTGACTAAAAGGACATCCACCGGGTCAGAAAATAATGCCTTTTTCCGTGCACCACATCCAGACATGGTCTTCGTAAAAGATGCCATATTCGACGAAAGGGATTACGGGAGAGGAGATGCGCCCTCCGGAAAAAGAATCCCCGCAACTTCAGGGCCTGACGCAACTGGGGGAGGATGTTTTGTTCTAGGAGAAAAGGATAGATCTCTTCCAGGGGATGCCCCTGCTCCAGATGCAGGCGGAGGGCCCGGGCCGCAAGCTCTCCACTGCGGTGGGCATAAAAAATGCCCTCCCCCAGGAGGGGTTCCACCAGCCCTGCGGCATCCCCGGCAAGAAGCACCCGCCCCCGTGCCGGACGTCTCAGAAAATTGCCGAAGGGAATGAGATGGGCCCGCGGGCCCTTCCGAAGCTCGATTCCGAGATCGGAAAGAAACTCCCCGAAAGACCGGGAAAGATCCCCGGCCTCGGAAAGGAGGGCCCCTATGCCGAGAAGGAGGTCCTCCTTTCGGGGAAAGGCCCAGGCATAACCCGTGCGGACATATCCCAGATAAATCCGGGGCTCATCCACCGGAAGGACCCCCCGGGGAACACTCACCTCAAGCGCGAGTGCAAGCCCCCTCTTCCAGGCAACTTTTTCGGAGAGACCGAGCCTTCTTCGGACCAGACTTTTCACCCCATCGGCCCCGAGAATAAAGCCAGCCCTAAGGACCTTTCCTTTAGCGGTGCGTATCTCCGCTCGCTCGGGATCGAGGTCCACCACCCTTTCTCCTTCGAGCACCTCGGCCCCGGCCTCCCGGGCCTTTTCGAGGAGGAAAGCGTCATAGACCTCCCTTCTTACCAGGCGGAAAGGTTCCTCGGTGGAATCCTTAAGGATGGGTCTCCTTCGGTAATATAGTCCGTAGCTCCAGGCTATATATTCGCTGAGACGGTCCAGTTCCCGGGAGGGCAACCCGAAGACACGGCTCACGAGAGCGGAGGTCTTGGCAGTAAGAAGCCCGCCGCAAAGTTTAGCCCGCGGAAAACGATCTTTGTCCAGGAGGAGGACCCGCATTCCCCAGTCGCTCAAAAGATAGGCCGCCGTAGATCCGGCCGGGCCCCCTCCTACGATCACTATATCGGCAATCATTAAAAAACCTTGAGTCCTTGGTTTTAAGAAAAGATTGTACCCCAAGATATCCCTGAAAAAACCTAAGGGATAAAAAGGATGGTAAGGCGTAGGTCTTTTTAACTAGAGGAT
>NZ_WFVX01000099.1:0-7759 GCF_015491435.1 Thermosulfurimonas sp. | reverse complement strand
CCCGGAAACTGGGCACCTTTGAGATGGTCCTGGGAGACCCCGAAGCCGCGGAAAAATACGTGGAAAGGATCCGTCAGGTCACCACCGAGGATATCCTGGCCGCGGCTCAGAGATACTTTCAGCGCAGCAAGGTGGTGGCCGGCATCCTTACCGCCGACGAAAACCTCTCCTCCCAGGAACTCCAGCGCATGGTAGAGGAAGCCGAACTGGAGGCCCAGGGGATAACCACCGGCGAAGCCGGGCCGGTGATTCCCCCGGTTTATCGTAAGCTCCCCAACGGTCTCCGGGTGATCATTCAACCCCTGCACGACGTGCCCTCCGTGGGCATGGCCCTGGTATTCCCCGGAGGCTTACGGTACGAGACCCCGGAGACCAACGGGCTTTTCCGGGCGCTGGCTACGGTATGGCCCCGGGCCACCCGTAAACACTCCGCCGAGGAACTCTCCCGCCTGATCGAGGATCTGGGGGGACGCATCCGGGGGTTCTCCGGTCGCAATACCTTCGGCCTAGAGGCCTCCTTTCTGAGCGATGGCTTCGATCAAGGGCTGGACCTTTTCCTGGAGGTGATTCGGGAGCCCTCCTTTGCGGATACCGAGGTCCAGAAAGCGCGACCGGAACTCCTTTCCGCCCTCCTGCGCCAGGAGGACCAGCCCATGCAGGTGGCCCTGCGGGAATTCTACCGGGTCATGTTCTCCCCTCACCCCTACGGATTAAACCTCCTGGGATCCAAGAGCTTCCTGGAGAAGGTCTCCGGGGATATCCTCCGTCGGGCTTACGCCCGGTATGTACGCCCGGACACCGGAGTGCTGGCCATCGTGGGGGATGTGGAACCGGAGAAGGTGTTGAGCAAACTGGAAAAGGCCCTGGCCAACTGGACCGCTCCTCCGGAACCCCTGCCTTCGGATCAAACCCCGCCTCCCCTGGTGGGCCCCCGCATTACCACCCTTACCAAAAACGCCGAACAGACCCAGATCCTCCTGGGCTTTCGGGCGGTGGGCCTGAACAGTCCCGATCGCTATCCCCTGGAGGTGCTCAATGCGGTCCTGGCCGGACAGGGGGGAAGACTCTTCCGGGACCTTCGAGACCGGGAGGCCCTGGCCTATACCGTGACCTCCTTCCTCACCTTCGGAGTGAATACCGGTTCTCTGGCCCTTTACCTTGCCTGCGCTCCGGACAAGAAAGACCAGGCCCTGTCCGGTCTGTGGCAGGAGATTGCCCGGATCAAGGAACAGGGCATCACCGCGGAAGAACTCCACCGGGCCCAGAACTGGCTTATCGGAAACTATGAAACCGATCTCCAGACCAATCTGGCTCAGGCCCTGGATCGTGCCCTGAACGAGGCCCTGGGTCTGGGATTCAACTATTTCTATCATTATCTGGAGCAGATCCGCCGGGTAACCCCCCAGGAGGTACAGGAGGTGGCCCGGAAATATCTGGACGATAAGGACTATGTGCTGGTAATCCTGGAACCCTCGGAGACAGGTCAATGATAGAAGTAGTGGCGCAGGGATTCCCCCAGGGCCATGATGACCCCGGCCCAGAGGGCTATGCGCAGGAATTGGTCCCGGGAGAGCCCCCGACGCAGGAATTGCTGAAGGGCCCATTTGAAGAGATAGGCAAATCCCAGACCGTAAAGGATCACTGCCCCCAGAAAACGCAGGCTTTCTATAAGGGTGCGTTCCAGGGATTGGGGATAGTATCGGATACTCAGAAAGATCAGAAGGATTACTCCGGAAAGATATTCCTTCCAGGCCTGCATAAAGGCAGTATAACACGATGGGTTCTGGTCGGGTAAGGGTCAAAATCTGCGGTATAACCGAGCCCGAAACGGCTCTCCTGGCGGTGGAACTGGGGGCCGCGGCCCTGGGGTTTATCTTCTATCCACGCAGTCCTCGTTATATTCCTCCCCCGAAGGCCCGGGAGATAATAGCCCTTCTCCCTCCCCTGATAACCACGGTGGGGGTCTTTGTGGATGAGGATCCCTCCCGCATAAAGGAAATTATGGATTATGTAGGGCTGGATCTGGTTCAGCTTCACGGGCGGGAATCCCCGGAAACCTGTGCGCTTTTTTTTCCCCGGGTGATAAAGGCCCTCCGGCTCCGGGGGGAGGAAGATCTCCCTCAGCTGGGGTCCTATCGAGGGAAGGTGCGGGGAGTTTTACTGGAACCCTATGTAAAGGGACTTCCCGGAGGCACGGGAAGAACTCTGGACTGGAACCTGGCCCTTAAGGCCCGGGATTACGGTCTGCCCCTCATTCTGGCCGGAGGGCTGTCTCCGGAGAATATTCGCCAGGCCGTACTCACGGTCAGACCCTATGCGGTGGATGTAAATTCCGGAGTGGAAAAGGAGCCCGGAAGGAAGGACCCGGAACGACTCCGGGCCCTCTTCCGGGCCTTGGAGGGGTTGGGGGATTAAAACCCCCGGTGCCAGTTACACCGCGGGCAGGGGCCTTGGGGGTCCATGTTCTGACAGAACCTGTCCCGGGTGTTCTTCCGGCAGTACTCCCGCATCTCCTGCCAGACTCTCTCCCGAAGCTCCCTCATCTTCTGCCAGTGTGCACGCATGTTCTTTCGGATCTCCCGACAGGCGGGGCTATCCGGATTCACCCAGCGACAGTATCGCCATACACCGCCCCAGGGCGGCCCGGCCGGAGCCTCCACGGTCTGGTTATCCGAGGGCCCCGGCCCGGATTGCGAGGCCGTAAAACCCACACCGGTCAGGAAGATCAACCCTATAAGCCCTAAAACCAACCCGGTCTTCTTCATTTTTTCACCTCCGTTTATAGATTTTTAAAATTCCTGCTGCCATCTGCGTATATCCCGGCGCAACTCCCGCCGATCCCGGCGAAGTTCCCGCCGATCCCGGCGTAGCTCCCGGCGGTCCTCCCGGATCTTCCGGCGGTCGTAGCCCATCTCCCCGGGGCGACGATAGGGATCCCGGCGGTCGCGGTGCCATTTGCGCCAGTCCCTCCTCAGTTCCCGCCGATCCCAGCGTAGCTCGCGTCGATCCCAGCGAATTTCCCTCAGATCTCGCCGGATCTCCGGAGGGAGACCCCGGTTAGCCGCAGCCACCATCCCCGGACCACCGAGCATTGCGGTCCCCAGGACACCGAGGATCATCAGGGTCTTGAATCTCTTCATCCTCTCACCTCCTTTTTTAGTAATAGTTTCCGGTCTTGGTCCCCTCGCAGACCTCCTCGATCCGATCGGCCACGAGGCGGCCGTTTCGCCAGATCCGTTTGTGAATCTTATGGCAGTAAGTTTTCTGGTTATATTCCACGGGCGTGGCCTCCACCACGGCGTCGGCCTGCCGATAGACCACCCGCTGACCGGTGGCTGCAGCCTGGCTGCTTGCCCGGGAGCTTATGGCCGCAAGCCCTCCGCCCAGGGTAGCTCCCAGGGCCCCTCCGATCACCGCTCCCCGCCAGGGATTGTGATGATCAAGGAGGGCCCCGGAGAAGGCTCCCACCGCCGCCCCCAGGCCGGCCCCCTGGTAGGGAGCGCTGGTCTGGGTGGTGGTGCAGGCCGAAAGGAAAAACCCCACCATCAGGATCACCGGGATAGCTCTAATTTTCCGCATTTCCTTCACCTCCTTGGAGCCTTTACCCTCCGGGAAATCAAAGGGCGTGCCAGAAGCCGCTTTCCCTTGTCTCCCAAGGCTTTGAGCCTCCTGCCATCTCCTTTTAACCTCCCCTTTACCTCGACAATTTTTCCGAAACCTTCGACAATCCTGTCGAATCCTGCGGGCCCGGAACCCCCGGTATCCGGCCCCTTCCGGATCTCTCGGATTCCGGTAGTCTCAGGCACGGATCCTGCATAAAATGAAGATGATGCGCGGGTGGATTTTTCTTCTGATATTTCTCTGGGGATGGTTTAGCGGGCCGGGACTGCGGGCCCAGGGTTGCTGGGAGGGACGCAAGGTCCGCATCACCGGCTGGGTACGGGAATGGCGCCCTCCCCTGCTGGTGGTGGAGACTTCGGAAGGAAAGACCTTTTATCTGCGCCTGGGGCCTTACAGGTTCTGGAGGAAATGGGAACGCTCCCTTCGGCCCGGAGAGAAGATCTGGATCCAGGGCTGGCGTTGCGGAGATATGCTCATCCCGGAAGTGCTTAAGTCTCGCCACCTGCAATTGCGGCTCCGGGACGAACAGGGATGGCCCCTCTGGAAAAGGCCCTGCCCCTGGGAAAAACGTCGTTTTCGGCGCTGGCGCAGGAGATGGTGGTGAGATCGCGCTTCCGTTTCTATTTTGCGGTAGGGGTGGGGCTTCTGGGGGTCACCTTTCTGCTCCAGCTCTTTATCATCCGGCGCACCCTTACTGCCCACCAGCGCTTTGAGGCCGAAAGGGCCCTGGGATTGATCGAGGGACGCCTGCGGGGTTATCTGGATCTCCTGCGGGTGTTACCCAACCCCCCGACTTTCCTCCGCAATCTGGCTTGGCTCACCGATGAATTACAGAGCGATCCGGGGCTGGTAGGAGTGCTGGTTACGGAAAAGAATCGGGTCCTTCTCAATACCTTCCCCGAGGAATTGAGCCGGAATCTTCCCCCTTTTTCCCGGTGTGTCGGGGGTTTCCAGAGGGACCGCCTCTTCTATCTCTGTCGCCGAAGCGAACTGGCCCCGGGAAGATACTTCCGGTTGCTGGTGGCCTTTGACAACACCTTCAAGAGTATGCTCTTTGAGGAAGCCCTGTTTTACGGAGGCCTGGTGTTTCTGGGAGGTCTCCTCCTGCTGGGCTTGACCTATCTTTACGCCCTCAGATTGGAAAAAGAACAGGAACGCCTGACCCGAAGGCTCCTTTCCTCGGAAAAACTGGCGGCCATGGGACGTCTGGCCGCCATGCTGGCCCATGAGATCCGCAACCCCCTGCACACTCTCTCCATGGGACTTCAATATCTCTGGGAGGATCCTCAGGCCGCCCATGAGTACCGTCCCTTGCTGGAAAAAGAGATCCAGCGACTGAGCGAACTCACCTCCGAACTGCTTCGCTTAGCGCGGGGGTTCGAGATCCAGCCGGAGAATTTTCCCGTCTCCGACCTGATTGGGGAGATCCAGAGTCGATTCCATCCCAAGGCTCAGGCCCGGGGGTTGCACTTCGAGGTGCAGCTGGAGGACGGAGAACTCCGGGCGGATCGGCGCTGGCTTTATCGGGCGCTCTTCAATCTCCTGGCCAACGCCCTGGAGGCCCCGGAGGGCAACCGGATCCGCCTCACGGTGTCCTTTACCGAGGAAGAAGTCCGGTTCTCCGTCTGCAACACCGGAACGGAGATCCCGGAGGAGCTGCGGGAAAGGGTCTTTGAGCCCTTTTTCACCACCCGGGAGGGAGGTTTCGGTCTGGGGCTTTATATTGTAAGGCAGGTGGCCGAGGCCCACGGAGGCCGGGTTACCCTTAAAAAGCACGGAGAGGAAGTATGCTTCGAGCTGAGCATCCCACGGTCCTCCTGATCGAGGACGAAGAGGCCCAGAGAAAGATCCTGGGGGACTATCTCCGCCGCAAGGGTTTCCGCATCCTGGAAGCGGAAAGCGGAGCCGAGGGGCTACGTATCCTTGAGCAGGAACAACCGGAACTGGTGCTGCTGGACTGGCGCCTTCCGGATGAGGACGGTCTTCGCCTCCTCCCCCGTATCCGGGAAAGAAGCCCTCTTACCGCCATTGTAATGCTTACGGCCTTTGCCACGGTGGAACGGGCGGTGGAGGCCATGAAGCTCGGGGCCTATCATTATCTCACCAAGCCCGTAAATCTGGAGGAACTGGTCCTGATCCTTGACCGGGCCCTTTCGGAACTTCGCCTGCGCCGCGAGGTAGAGGACTTGCGAAGGAAGCTCGCCTCCCTGGAGCTTCCCGAGGCCGAAGACCTGGTGGCCGAAAGCCCGGCCATGAAGGAGATCCTGAGGCTCTGTGCCCGGGTGGCTCCCACCGAGGCCACAGTGCTTCTTACCGGGGAATCCGGCACCGGAAAAGAGGTCCTGGCCGGGTTGATCCACCGCTTAAGTCCCCGCAGGGATAAACCTTTCCTCAAGATCAACTGCGCAGCCATCCCGGAGGGGCTGCTGGAGTCCGAACTCTTCGGCCACGAACGGGGGGCCTTTACCGGGGCCGATAAGGCCAAACCCGGACTTTTTGAAGAAGCCGGAGAGGGAACCCTTTTCCTGGATGAAATAGGAGAACTTCCCCTTGCTCTTCAGGCCAAGCTCCTGCGGGTGCTTCAGGACGGAACCTTTCGCCGGCTGGGAGGACGCAGGGAGCTTCGCAGCCGGGCCCGGATCATCGCTGCCACCAACCGGGACCTCAACGCCATGGTGCGGGAGGGGCGCTTTCGCGAGGATCTTTACTGGCGTCTTTCGGTGATTACCATCCACCTTCCGCCTCTACGGGAAAGACGGGAAGACCTCCTGCCCCTGGCCCGCTTCTTTCTTCGGAAATATGCTCGCAAATATCAGAAACCCGTGGAAGATTTCTCACGGGAGGCCCTGGAACGACTGCTTTCCTATGCCTTTCCCGGCAATGTACGCGAACTTCAGAACATGATCGAAAGGGCGGTCATCCTGGCCGAAGGTCCCCTGATAACCCTGAAGGACCTGGCCTTTGCCCCTGCCGGTGAGGACCTCTGGGCTCGGATCCGGAGCCTTCCGCTTCCGGAAGCGGTAGAACTTCTGGAAAAGACCCGCCTGGAGGAGGCCCTGAAGGCCAGCGGCGGGATCAAGACCCGGGCCGCAGAACTCCTGGGTATCTCCGAAAGAGTCCTGCGTTATAAGCTGGAAAAATACGGCCTATCTGGTGAGTAGGGCCCGGCGATACCGATCCCAGAGGAGCCGAAAGGTGGGGGTAAAATCCTCGGGCCTTTCGGTAAGCCACTGTTCCAGCTCCTCCGGGCTCACAAACCGCCCCTCTTCGATCTCCATGGGATTGGGACGGGGATTCTTGCGGGTGGTCCCTTTGAAGATAACCACGAATTCATAGCCGGTCTCCGGGGAGGCCGGCAACCGCCCCACCTCCTTCAGACCGCACAGCAACCCCAGTTCTTCCTTCAATTCCCGGCGTGCAGCCACCGGATAGGGCTCACCGGGGGCCACGTGCCCCGAGGCCGAAGAATCCCATTTTCCCGGATTTTCGTCCTTGAGACGGGAGCGTTTCTGGAGATAGAGCCGTCCCTCCGGATTAAAGATCACCACGTGGACAGATTTATGAAAGAGTTTCTGTTCATGGATCTGACCCCGGGGGAGGAGCCCCATGGTGTTTCCCTGTTCATCCACCACTTCCAGCATCTCCAGGAGCATCCCCTCCGGGCTGTCTTTTCGCTTACGTCCCCGTTTGGCCATAGGTTTTCTCCACCTGATCGATTTTTTCGGGCAATTGATTGATTATACTTGCAAAATAGGCTGCTCCCACGCCGTTGTCAATATTTACCACCGCCACACCGGGGGCGCAGGTATTGAGCATGGCCAGCAACGGGGCCAATCCCCCGAAATGGGCTCCGTAGCCCACGCTGGTAGGGACGGCGATCACCGGTCGATCCACCAGACCGGCCACCAGACTGGGCAGGGCCCCTTCCATTCCGGCCACCGCGATCAGGACCCGGGCCGCAAGCAGCTTCTCCCGCTGGGAAAGCAACCGGTGGACTCCGGCCACCCCCACGTCGTAAAGGGTGTCCACCCGGTTGCCGAAATATTCCGCCGCCACCCGGGCCTCCTCGGCCACCGGGAGATCCGCCGTCCCCCCGGATACAACCAGGATCTGGCCCACCCTGGGACCGGGAAGCCCC
>NZ_WFVX01000098.1:0-13562 GCF_015491435.1 Thermosulfurimonas sp. | reverse complement strand
GGCGGTGGCTCTTCCCCAGAGGATCCCCCCGCCTAACCCCCGGATTACCCTGGGTACGGTAACCGGGGCACTGGAGAAACTGCGCAGGATTCTGGCCGAGATAGGAGAAATACCCTGTCCGGGCTGCGGAAAACCCATCCGCACCCACACCCTCTCCGAGGTCCTCGCCAGGCTTGAGGCCCTTCCCGAGGGGACCCGACTTCTCCTCACCGCTCCCCTGCACGAGACCTCGGAAAAGGCCCTCTCCTATCTCCTGGGGGAGGGGTTCACCCGGTTTTTTTTAAACGATCGGGTTTATGAGCTCACCGAGGAGAACCCTCCTTCCCAGATCCTCCGGGCCGAGGTGGTGGTGGATCGGCTGATAATAAAGCGTGCGGCCCGGATGCGCCTTATCGAGGCCTTAAGGCTTGCGGAAAAGCTTTCCGGAGGGCCGGTGGTCCTGCGCCCCCTGGAAGGCCCTCCGCACTTCCTTACCCTGGGCCCCCGCTGTCCCCATTGTCTCTCCCCGATCCCGGAAATGCGTCCCGAGGACTTCTCCTTTAACCATCCCCGCGGGGCGTGTCCGGCCTGCGGAGGAATCGGGGAACACGAGGGGAGGACCTGTGCGGCCTGTAAGGGGCTGCGCCTTAAAAGGGAAGCCCTGGAGGTAAGGCTCCTGGGAGACCCCTTAAGGGATCTCCTTTCCCTTCCGCTTTCCGCCTGGCCCTCGTACCTGGCAGAGAAGGAAAGAGAGGCCGGGTCTTACCGCTTCCATCTTCGCGCTCTGAATCAGGCCTTAAGACCCCTGCTGGAAACCCTAAATCGTCTGGGACTCGGACACCTGAATCTCCTCTCGCCCTTTCACCGGCTCTCCACCGGGGAACGCAAGCGGGTAGAGCTTTCCGGGCTTCTGAGTCATCAACTCTCCGGAGTCCTTTTCATCTTTGATGAGCCCGGACTCGGCCTTTCCCCGCAGGAAAAAAAGACCCTGCTCCTTTTTTTACGCCAGCTGGTCCTTTCCGGGAACACCGTGCTGGTGGTGGAACACGATCCGGTCTTCATCCGGGAGGCCGATCTGGTGGTGGAGCTCGTCCCCGGGGCCGGGCCCGAGGGGGGAAGGCTCCTTTTCGTGGGGCCTCCGGAGGAACTCGCCCATCGGGCGGATCTCCCCACCGGGGCCTTTCTTTCCGGGAAAAAACGTCTTCGGCGGAACTTTCGTCCGGAAAAAAGGCTTCTTGAACTTCCGGGGTTCCCGGCCCTCCGGGAGGGAGGGCTCACCGTCCTCTGCGGAGCCTCGGGAAGCGGAAAGACCCGCCTGCTCCGGGAGGTGGCCGCAAGGCTTGAAGCCGCGGGCCATAAAACGGTCTTCCTTTCCGGCGAACTTCCGGGAAAGACCCGGGGCATGGTGGCGAGCTTTCTCGGGGTCCTGGACGAGCTTCGCCGGCTCTTTGCCGCCACCCCCGAGGCTCGGGCTCTGGGGCTCTCCCCGACCCACTTCAGCCCCTTCTCCCGGGAAGGGCGCTGTCCGTACTGCCATGGAGAGGGAAAACAGAGAACCGAAATCTCCGGACTCCTGGAGACCGAAACCCCCTGCGAGGAATGTCAGGGCTCGGGACTAAGACTCGAGGCCCTCAGGGTAACCTATCGGGGGTTGCGGTTCCCGGAGGTGCTGGCGCTCTCCTTAACCGAGGCCCGGGATCTTTTTTCCCGAATCCCGGCGGTGACCGAAAGGCTTTCCGCAGCCCTGGAAAAGGGGCTGGGCTACCTCCGTCTGGGCCAGGACTTAAGAACCCTCTCCGGAGGAGAAAAACTCCGTCTGCGTCTCACCCGGGAGACCCTGCGCCGGTCCGGAGCGGAGGTCCTGCTCCTTGATCTCCCCTCCATGGGGCTTCACCTTGCGGATCTTGAAAGGCTCCTTGCGGTCTTCGAGGATCTGCTTCGGCGGGGGAAGACCCTGGTCCTGGCCGAAAACCAGCCCCTTTTAGCCCTTCTTTCCGATGCGATCTGGGTGGTAGAAGAGGGAAGGATTGTCTTTTCCGGGTCTCCAAGAGAATTTCTCTCCCAGGGGCCGCCCCTCTCCCGCCAGTTTGAACCCTATCTTTCTCTGGTGGAGGGGGTATGAGGATCACCGGCGGGCGACTGAAAGGGCTTCGCCTCTCCACACCGCGGGGTCGGGGCACGCGCCCCATGACCGAAAGGGTGCGAAAGGCCCTCTTTGACATTCTTTCCGAAAAGGTGCTCGAGGCCCGGGTTCTGGATCTCTTTTCCGGCAGCGGGGCCCTGGGGATTGAGGCCCTCTCCCGGGGAGCCAAAGAGGTAATCTTCGTCGAGGCCGACCTCCGGGTCTGTGAGGTGATACGCCGTAACCTTTCCCATTGTTCCCTGGAGGAAAAAGCCAGGGTGATACGGGGAGTCCTTCCCCGGGCCCTGTCCCGTGTCCCCCCGGGTCCCTACGATCTGATCTTTCTCACTCCCCCCTATCGCAGCGGGTTGGCCGCAAAGGTCCTGCAGGCCCTTTCCGAAGCCTGGCTTTCTCCGGAAGGGGTCCTGGTGGTGGAAGAGGCCAGAGAGGAAGAGGTAACTCCTCCTCCCGGTCTCCGGGAAAGGGATAGACGAGTCTATGGTCAGACGGTACTTTATTTTTATGGCCGATCGAGAGATTAAGATAGCCGTCTATCCGGGCACCTTTGATCCCGTAACCAACGGACATCTGGACCTTATCCGGCGGGCCCTCCGGCTTTTCGATCGTCTTATCGTGGCCATAGGAGAAAATCCGGCCAAAAAACCCCTCTTCAGTCTGGAGGAACGACTGGAAATGCTGGTGGAGGCGGTGGCGGATTGGCCGCCCGAGGAGCGGACGCGCCTGGAGATCACCAGCTTTTCCGGGCTCCTGGTGGATTTCTGCCGCCGCAAAGGGGCCCGGGCCATCGTGCGGGGGCTGCGCGCGGTCTCGGACTTCGAATACGAGTTCCAGCTGGCCCTCATGAACCGCAGGCTCGCCCGGGAGATAGACACCGTGTTTCTCATGCCCGGGTTCCGCTGGATCTTCATCAGTTCCACCATTATCAAGGAGGCCGCCCGCTTCGGAGGAAACATAGAAGGTCTGGTCCCCCCCGGCGTAGTACAAAGGCTCCGGGAAAAATTCAGGCCTTCCTGAGGGAGGTTTTTTTCTGCGTTATCTCCTCTGGGTTTTTATCTGGCTAATCCTGGCCCTTCCGGGGCGTGCGGAAACCCTCTATCTGCGCTTCCGGGTAGTGTGGGAATTGATCCCCGTGGGGCAAATAGAACTCTGGAAGACACCGCATCAATATATTGCCTATGCCCATACCACCGGCCTCGGGGCCCTTATCTTTCCCTTTCGATCGCTGTGGCAAACCCGGATCGACGGGGAAGGTTATCCCCGGATCACCCGGATAGAAGTACTGGAGAGAAAACACCCCAAGAAAAAGATTCTTTATTTCTATCCACGGGAAGGAAAGGTCATCCGGGAAAAGATCACCCCCAGGAAACACCTTACGGAAACCTATGCGGCTCCTTACCCTCTTTATGATGAGCTTTCAGGTTTCTGGGCGGCTGTAACCCATCCCTGGCATAAACCGAAAGAAACCCTCCTCCTGAGGATCTTTGCCGGAGAAAAGGCCCATATGGTTACGGTAAGGGCCCTGGGCTACGAAAGGATCAAGACCTTTCAGGGCTGGCGCAGGGCTTTCAGGATCCAGGCCGATCTTCCTACCGCCAGCGAACTTATTCGGCACTCCCGAAAGGCGGTGCTCTGGCTTTCCCCGCAGGGCTGGCCCCTGGCAGGAGAGGGGAAGATCCCCCTCGGACACCTCAAGGTCTTTCTGGTAAAGGTTTTAAAGGGAGCACATGCCCCGCCACCACCAAAAGCACTTCTTGACAGGCTTGAGCCAGTCCCCGATTGAGCCCTCCCAGGAGATTGACATAACGGCGGGTAAGGGGATCCGGCGGAAGGGGAGAAAGCCCCACCTCGTTACTGACCAGGATCAACCTTCCCCGAAAGTCCTTTACAGTATCTACTAATTCCTGGATCTCTTTTTCTACCTGACGTTGATAGTGAAAGAGATTTCCCAGCCACACGGTAAGGCAATCCACCACCACGGTGGTTCCGGAAAGATCCCTTAAGACCCGGGCCAGGTGCAAAGGTTCCTCCACGGTGCGAAAGGCCGAACCCCTTTCCCGGCGGTGACGGGCGATCTTTTCGGCCATTTCCTGATCCAGGGGCTCGGCGGTGGCCACAAAGATGCGAGGCGGAGGGGCCTTCAGGGCCAGATCCAGGGCCAGCCGGCTCTTCCCCGAGGCCACACCACCCAGGATAAGCGTACGCATAAGCTTGCTTTTACCCCGGTTTTAGCTTAAAGAAAACACTCAAATACCCGCGGCGGAGGAGAGAGGTGAAGGAACTTCCCAAGAGTTACGACTTCAAGGAGGTGGAGGAGAAGTGGTATCGCTTCTGGGAGGAAAAGGGATATTTTCGCCCTCGGCTCGACCCCCGGAAACCCAAATTTTCGGTGGTCATTCCCCCGCCCAATGTCACCGGAAGTCTTCACATCGGACACGCCCTGAATAACACCATTCAGGATATTCTGGTGCGCTACAAGCGCATGGACGGCTACGACACCCTGTGGGTTCCGGGGACGGATCACGCCGGAATCGCTACCCAGAACGTGGTGGAAAGGGAGCTTGCCCGGGAGGGAAAGACCCGGCACGATCTGGGACGGGAGGCCTTTCTCAAGCGGGTATGGGAATGGAAGGAACGTTTCGGGAACCGCATTATCGAGCAACTCAAACGCCTGGGGGCCTCGTGTGATTGGTCCCGGCTACGCTTTACCATGGACGAGGGGCTTTCGCGGGCCGTGCGCGAGGTCTTCGTGCGGCTCTGGGAGGAGGGGCTCATCTACCGGGGGGACTACATCATCAACTGGTGCCCCCGGTGTCACACCGCCCTTGCCGACATCGAGGTGGAGCATCGGCCCACCCCGGGGAAGCTCTGGTATATCCGCTATCCCCTGGCGGAGGGCCAGGGCGAGGTGGTGGTGGCCACCACCCGGCCGGAGACCATGCTGGGGGACACCGCGGTGGCCGTGCACCCGGAGGACGAACGCTACCGGGACCTGGTAGGGCGCAAGGTGAGGCTTCCCCTCCTCGGGCGCGAGATCCCCATAATCGCCGATCCGGCGGTGGACCCGGAATTCGGTACCGGGGCGGTGAAGGTCACCCCGGCTCACGATTTTGCCGACTTTGAAATGGCCGAACGGCACGGCCTCCCCCGGGTAAAGATCATGGACGAGGACGGAAAGATGACCCCCGAGGCCGGCCCCTATGCCGGACTAGAGCGCTTTGAGGCCCGGAAACGCGTAGTGGCCGACCTTGAGGCCCAGGGATTCCTCGCCCGGGTGGAGGATTATGAGGTAATGCTCGGGCACTGCTACCGTTGCGATTGCGTGGTGGAACCCCTCCTTTCCAAGCAGTGGTTCGTGCGCACCAAACCCCTTGCCCAGCCGGCTACCGCGGCGGTGGAAAACGGCTTCATTCGGCTGGTCCCGGAGAACTGGAACAATCTCTACTTCGACTGGATGCACAGGATTCGGGACTGGTGTATCTCGCGGCAGATCTGGTGGGGACACCGGATCCCGGCCTGGACCTGCGAGGACTGCGGTAAGACCTCGGTGGCCCGGGAAGACCTGGAGGTCTGTCCGGAGTGCGGCTCCAGGCGCATCCGCCAGGAGGAGGACGTGCTCGACACCTGGTTTTCTTCGGCCCTCTGGCCCTTTTCCACCCTGGGCTGGCCGGAGAAGACCGAAGACCTCCGGGCTTTCTACCCTACCTCGGTGCTGGTAACCAGCTTTGACATCCTCTTTTTCTGGGTGGCCCGGATGATCATGATGGGGATCCATTTCATGGGGAACATCCCCTTCCGCACGGTTTATATCCACGCCCTGGTGCGGGACGAAAAGGGCCAGAAGATGAGCAAGAGCCGGGGAAACGTTATCGATCCGGTGGTGATGATCGAAAAGTACGGGGCCGACGCCCTGCGCTTTACGCTTGCGGCTCTGGCCGCCCAGGGACGGGACATCAAGCTCTCCGAAGCCCGGATCGAGGGCTACAAACACTTCGTAAATAAGATCTGGAACGCGATACGCTTTGTGCTTCTGAATCTCAAGGATTTCAGACCCCGGGAACTCCCCCTTGAAGAACTTCCCCTGGTCTCCCGGTGGATCCTTTCCAGACTCTCTTACACCGTGGAACGGGTGAGGGATAGGCTTGAGGCCTACGAGTTCGATCAGGCGGCTCTGGCCATCTATCATTTCTTCTGGCACGAGTTCTGCGACTGGTACATCGAAGCGGCCAAGCTCTATCTGCGCGGCGAGGAGGCCCGGAAGGCCACCCAGGAGGTACTCCTCAGAGTGGCCGAGGCCTCCCTGCGGCTCCTCCATCCCTTCATGCCCTTCGTTACCGAGGAACTCTGGCAGGCCCTTCCTCATGAGGGAGAAAGCATCATGCTGGCTCCCTATCCCCGGGCGGAGGAATTTCCCCAGGATCCGGAGGCGGAAGAAAAAATGTCCTTCCTGATGGAGATTGTCGTGGCCCTGCGAAATATCCGGGCGGATTACAACCTTCATCCTACCCGGGAGATCCCGGCGGTGGTGCTTTCGGAAAAGAAGGCCTGGCGAGATCTCCTTCAGGCCGAGGCTCCGCTGGTAAAACTCCTGGCTCGCCTTTCGGAGCTGGAAGTACGGGAAGCCGGCCGGCCGGAGGCAGCGGCCTCGGTGGTGCTCTCTGAAGCCGAGGTCTTCGTACCCCTTTCCGGGCTGGTGGACATGGCTCAGGAACTCTCGCGTCTGTACAAGGAAAAGGAAAAAACCGAAAAGGAACTTTCCCGGGTCGAAACTCGTCTGAACAATCCCCAGTTCCTGGCCAAGGCCCCGTCCGAGGTGGTGGAGAAAGAAAAGGCCCGGGCCCGGGAATTACAGGAGAAATTGCAGCGCATCCAGGAAAACATCCGCCGTTTTGAGGCCCTTAAATCCTGATGACCACCACCCTTCTGATTCTGGCCCTGGTGGCGCTGGTCTTTCTGGCCGCAGTAACGCTCTTTATCTTTCGGGAGCTGGGACGTCTTTCCGGACGGATGGAGGGATGGGAAAAGGAGATGGAAGGAGTGGAAAACCGCATTCAGGATCTATGTCAGGAGATCTCCACCCTCACCCGTCTTTTGAGCGGACGCTCCTCGGGCAAGGGAGGAGAAAACATCCTCTCCGAGGCCCTTTCGGCCCTGCCTCCGGATATCCTTCTTCAGGACGTGGAAATGGGGAACGGACGGGTGGAGTTCGCTTTGCGACTGCGCGACGGAAGTCTAGTACCTCTGGATAGCAAGTTCGTGGAACCCGGAACCCCTCCGGAGGTCATCCCCTCCCGTCTGCTGGCCCGCACCAGGGAGCTGGCCAAATATCTGGACGACCCCCGGGCGGCGGGTTTTGCCCTGGTGGCGGTACCGGACGAAGCCTATCATCTTTCTCATAAGGTGATCGCCCGGGCGGGGCTGGAAAATCGCGTAATCATGGTGCCTTATACTCAAACCCTCCCTGCCGCCCTGCTCACCCTGGCCCTGGCCACCCGATTTCAGAGGAGTCCGGAAGGTTTTTCTGCGCAAGAAATGCTTGACCTCCTCGAAAATTTGGAGAAAAATCTGATTCAAGAGGAGAAAGTATTGCGCCAAAGTTTACAAAAGATTGCCAAATTAGTGGTGCTGGTATTAAGAAAGAAGGAGCAATTCCTGGAGTATAATCTTAATGGCCGAAAAACGGTGGTATAGTCGCTATCCGGTTTCCCTTTCCGGGGGTCTGGCCAAAAGTCATTTCATGATCAAGGTGGAGTTGCTGGATCTGAGTATAGAGGGCGCCCGTATTAGAACCGATACCGATCGGCTCAAGGTGGGGGATAAAGTCAAGCTTTCCATTCATACCAAACCCCCCATCAAGGTGGAGGGAGAGGTTCGATGGTGTCGCAAGACTCCCCGGGGCATAGAGGCCGGGATCCACTTCACGAATATGGATTTCAAGTATCGCCAGCATCTCCAGTCTCTCATCTCTCAGATAGCCCTTTCCAGCACGCCCGATGCCTATTTCCGTTAGGACTTGTCGCTTCGGTCTTTTCCCGGTAGCTTTAGCCCAAATCCTGAGAAAGGGGTACGGAGGATGAAGGTAAATGTCGAGGATATAAGTGCGGTGGAAAAACGTCTCCAGGTGGAGCTCCCTCCGGAGGAGGTCAGTAAGGCCATCGATCGTACCTGTCAGCGGCTGGCCCGGGAGGTCAACCTCAAGGGTTTCCGCAAGGGACGGGTTCCCAAGAGTGTACTCAAACGGCTTTTTCGGGAACACATTGAGGAAAAGGCCGCCGAAATCCTCATCTCCGAAAGTCTTTCCCGGGCGGTACAGGAAAGCGGGCTGGTTCCCATCCTGCGCCCCCAGATAGAGAGTTACGGAAGGGTGGAAGAAACCAAATCCTTCAGCTATTCCGCCCTGCTGGATCTCCGTCCGGAGTTCGATCTTCCCCGGGAGTTTTATGTGGGGCTGGAGATAGAGAAACCCTCCGCGGAGGTCTCGGAGGAAGAGGTAGAACAACATCTGGAGGCCCTGCGCTACACCTTTGCCGAGCTTAAAAAGGCCCCGGAGGAACACGAACTCCAGGAACGTGACGTGGCCATCATCGCCTTCAAAGCCTACGAAGGCGACCAGCCCATTCCGGGGCATGAAGCCGAAGCCCTTTATGTGGATGTGGGTACCGGCGAATTTGATCAACGGGTAGAGGAGGCCCTCATCGGGCATCGGGCCGGGGATAGGGTGGAGGTGGAGGTGGAATACCCCGAAGATGCCCTCAACGAAAGGCTGGCCGGACGGCGTGTCCGTTACGAGGTAATTATCCGGGAGATCTATCTGCGGGAGCTATCTCCCCTGGACGACCAGTTTATCCAGAAGATGAACCTGGGTTTTAAGTCCGTGGAGGAGCTTCGCCAGAGGGTGAGGGCTCGGCTGGAGGAAGAGCGCAAGAAAAAGGCCGAGGAAAAGCTGCGGGAATCCATTCTGGAAAAGATCCTGGAAAAGGTGGACTTTCCCGTGCCCGAACGCTATGTGGAGTTCAAGCTCGCCCAGATGATCGAGGGAATAGCCCAGGATCTGGAATCACGCGGCCATACCTTTGAGAGCGCCGGTATCTCTGTGGAGCGTCTCAAACAGAAACTGCGTCCCACCGCCGAAAGGCAGGCGCGGGAGGAGTTCGTCCTGGAAAAGATCGCCGAGCAGGAAAACATAACCCTCTCTCAGGAAGAACTGGAGGAAAAGGCCGAAGAGATGGCCCGGGCCTCGGGCGGGAAGAAAGAAGAAGCTTTCCGGGTAATTATGACCTATATGGTACCCAAGCTCCTGGCGGAAAAGACCTTGCAGTTCCTGGTTTCCAACGCTACCTTAAAGGAGGCGAACCAGAAAGAGGAAACCGGAACAGCAGAAAAGGAAGCATAAGTCATGGCTCTCATTCCCATAGTCATTGAACAGACCGGGCGCGGCGAACGGGCGTACGATATCTATTCCCGGCTGCTTAAGGACCGGATCGTCTTTATCGGCGGCCCCATCGACGACTATCTGGCCAATCTGGTGATAGCGCAACTCCTCTTCCTGGAGGCGGAGGACCCGGATCGGGACATCATGCTTTACATTAACTCTCCGGGAGGGCTGGTCACCGCGGGGCTGGCCATTTACGATACCATGCAGTACGTGAAGCCCGATGTGTGTACCATCTGTATAGGGCAGGCAGCCAGCATGGGGGCGGTGTTGCTGGCCGCCGGGGCCAAGGGGAAACGTTACGCCCTTCCGCATTCCCGGATCATGCTCCATCAGCCCATGGGGGCCTTTCAGGGGCAGGCCACCGATGTGGATATCCAGGCCCGGGAAATCCTTCGCTTACGCGAAATTCTCAGCGATATCCTGGCCCATCATACCGGTCAGCCCCACGAACGCATCAAGGCCGATACCGAAAGAGACTTCTACATGTCCAGCGAAGAGGCCCTGCGCTACGGTATCATCGACGAAATCATAAAACCTCGCCGTCAATCCCCTTCGGAGGAAAAGAAGACGCATGAATAAGTCCAAATTTACCGGGGAGCTGCACTGTTCCTTTTGCGGTAAGAGTCAACAGGAGGTGCGCAAACTCATCGCCGGCCCTTCGGTTTATATCTGCGACGAATGTGTGGAGCTGTGTAACGAGATCATCGCCGAGGACTACGAAAAAGAGCTGGCCGAAGAACGCCTAAAGACCATTCCGAAACCCTCGGAGATCAAGGCCTTCCTGGATCAGTATGTGGTGGGGCAGGAACAGGCCAAGAAGATCCTGGCCGTGGCGGTCCACAACCACTACAAGCGTATCGAAAGCGGGGTGAACCTCAAGGAGGTGGAACTGCAGAAGAGCAACATCCTCCTCATCGGTCCCACGGGTTGCGGAAAGACCCTGCTGGCTCAGACCCTGGCCAAGTTCCTTAACGTTCCCTTTACCATTGCTGATGCCACCACCCTTACCGAAGCGGGCTATGTGGGAGAGGATGTGGAGAATATCCTGCTTAACCTCCTTCATGCCGCCGATTTCGATCTGGAGTTAGCCCAGAGGGGTATCGTTTATATCGACGAGATCGACAAGATCGCCCGCAAGACCGAAAGTCCCTCCATCACCCGGGATGTTTCCGGGGAAGGGGTCCAGCAGGCGTTACTCAAGATCCTGGAGGGGACCATTGCCAACATTCCGCCCAAAGGCGGACGGAAGCATCCCCAGCAGGAATACATCCGCATGGACACCACCAACATCCTCTTCATCTGTGGTGGGGCCTTCGTGGGGCTGGAGGACATTATCCGGCAGCGGCTGGGAAAGAGTGGGCTGGGCTTCGGGGCGGAGATCAAGAATGTGAAGGATATGTCCATCGGGGAAATCCTGGCCCAGGTGCAACCCGAAGACCTCATCAAATACGGAATGATTCCGGAGTTCGTTGGGCGGGTACCGGTGATCGCTACCCTGGATGAACTTACCGAGGAGGAATTGATCAAGATCCTTACCGAGCCCAAGAACGCTCTGGTTAAACAGTACCAGAAACTCTTCGAACTGGAGGGGGTGGAGCTCCGGTTTACCCAGGGAGCCCTGCGGGCGGTAGCCCGGGAGGCCCTCAGACGCAAGACCGGGGCCCGGGGGCTGCGGGCCATTCTCGAGGAGGCCATGCTGGATATCATGTATGAACTCCCCTCCTATGAGGGGGTGAAGGAGTGTGTGATCACCGAAGAGGTGATCTTGCGACGGGAGAAACCCATTTTAACTTTTGAAAAGAAGGCCCAGGAGGCCTAATAAAGCATGGACAAGGCCATTTGGCCGAAGGAGGACCATGGGTACCGAAAGAGATCGACTCTTACGTTTACCCCTTTTACCCTTACGGGATATCGTCCTTTATCCTAATTCGCTGGTCCCGCTTTTCGTGGGGCGGGAAAAGAGCATCCTGGCGGTAGAGCATGCGCTTTCCACCGGAAAGGAAATCTTTTTAGCGGCTCAAAAAGACGCCCAGGTGGATGAGCCAGCGGAGGAGGATATTTATCGGGTGGGGACCATCGGGCAGATTATTCAGGTCCTGCGTCTTCCGGATGGTACCATTAAGGCCCTGGTGGAGGGCAAACAGCGCGGTCGAATCGTGCGTTTTGTGCCGGATTACGACTTTTTCGTGGTAGAGGTGGAGCCCAAAACCGAGGTCATTGAAGCCGGTCCGGAGCTTGAGGCCCTGGTAAAGCTCACCCACGAGGCCTTTCAGGAATACAGTCAGATCAACAAGAAGATCTCGGCGGAGATCCTGAACAATATCCTGCAGATCAACGAACCCGCCAAACTGGCCGATCAGGTAGCCACCATCCTGAATCTCAAGCTTCCGCAAAAGCAGCGTCTGCTCGAACTCACCAGCGTACGCAAACGCCTGGAGCTGGTCTATGGATATCTGCGCGGCGAGATCGAAGTGGCCCGGGTGGAGCAGCGGATCAAGGAGCGGGTCAAAAAACAGATGGAAAAGAGCCAGCGCGACTATTATCTCAACGAGCAGATGAAGGCCATCCAGAAGGAACTCGGAGAACGTGAGGATGGCCGTAGCGATCTGGCCGAGCTTGAGCGCAGGATCAAAAAGAAGCGTCTTCCCCGGGAAGCGGCAGCGGTGGTGCGGCGAGAATTCAAGAAACTCTCCCTGATGTCCCCCATGAGTGCCGAGGCCACGGTGGTGCGCAACTATATCGACTGGATCCTGGCTCTGCCCTGGTATGAAAAGACCAAGGATAAGCTGGATCTCGAGGAGGCCGAACGCATCCTGAACGAGGACCATTACGGCCTGGAAAAACCCAAACAGCGTATCCTGGAACACCTGGCGGTGCAGAAACTGGCCAGGAAGATCAAGGGCCCCATCCTCTGTCTGGTGGGGCCTCCGGGGGTGGGGAAAACCTCGCTGGCCCGATCGGTGGCTCGAGCCCTGGGGCGCAATTTTGTGCGCATGTCCCTGGGAGGGGTACGGGACGAGGCCGAGATCCGGGGGCACCGGCGCACCTACATCGGCGCCCTTCCCGGAAAGATTATCCAGGGCATGCGCAAGGCCGGAACCATAAATCCGGTCTTCTGCCTGGACGAGGTAGATAAGATCGGTACCGATTTTCGCGGGGATCCCGCCGCGGCCCTGCTCGAGGTGCTCGACCCGGAACAGAACCACGCCTTTCAGGATCACTATCTGGAGCTGGGCTACGATCTTTCCCAGGTCTTTTTCATCACCACAGCCAATGCGCTCCACACCATTCCCGCTCCTCTGCTCGACCGGATGGAACTTATCGAGATCCCGGGGTACACCGAGGAGGAAAAACTCGAGATCGCCAAAAATTATCTTCTTCCCCGGCAGCTTGAGGCCCATGGACTCAAACCCGAGCAGGTCCCCATTCCGGATAAGACCATCCTGGAGATCATTCGGCGTTACACGCGTGAGGCCGGGGTAAGGAATCTGGAACGAGAACTTGCCACCATCTGTCGCAAGATCGCTCGGGAGGTGGCCAAGGATCCCCGGGCCTTCCGTCCCTTTACCATTACGGTAAGACGCCTAAACAAGTTCCTGGGGGTTCCGCGGTATCGCTACGGTGTGGCCGAAGGAAAACCCGAGGTGGGGATGGCCACGGGTATGGCCTGGACGGAAACCGGAGGCTCGCTCCTTCAGATCGAGGCGGTAATCATGCCCGGGAAAGGGCAGCTGCACATCACCGGAAAGCTGGGCGAGGTGATGCAGGAGTCCGTACAGGCGGCCATGAGCTACGTCCGTTCCCGGGCCCATCAGCTCGGTCTTCCTCCGGACTTCTACCAGAAGGTGGACATTCACGTCCACGTTCCGGAGGGAGCCATCCCCAAGGACGGTCCGAGCGCCGGGATCACCATTGCTACAGCCA
This sequence comes from Thermosulfurimonas sp., assembly GCF_015491435.1. Classification (NCBI taxonomy): domain Bacteria; kingdom Pseudomonadati; phylum Thermodesulfobacteriota; class Thermodesulfobacteria; order Thermodesulfobacteriales; family Thermodesulfobacteriaceae; genus Thermosulfurimonas; species Thermosulfurimonas sp. The sequence continues at coordinate 84 of NZ_WFVX01000098.1, read as the reverse complement.
TCGTTTCGGCCCTGCTCAAGATCCCGGTAAAGAACACCGTGGCCATGACCGGGGAGATCACCCTGCGGGGGCGGGTATTACCGG
>NZ_WFVX01000097.1:0-2544 GCF_015491435.1 Thermosulfurimonas sp. | reverse complement strand
CTCAAACGTCTGCTTGCGGTTCGGGAGCTTGCTCCACGGGTATTTTCTGCTCAGGATCTTGGATGTGAAGCGGAAAAACTAGGCCTTTCCGGCTCGCCCACCCAGGTTCTCGATGTGTTTGCCCCTTCTTACCAGCGGGAGCAAATTCTTCTCACCGGGGAGCCCGAAGAGGTGGCCCAGGAACTGGTGTCGCACTTAAGGACCCGGGGACTCATTTAGGGAGGTAGCGCCTATGGCCGGATTCTGGATTTATGGAGAATGGGCAGAGGAGGATTTCCATCCTGTGGTGTACGAATTGCTTGGTGTGGCCCGCACCCTGGCTCCCCGCCTCGGTCAGAAGGTAGTGGTGGTGACCCTGGGGCCGGAGGACCGGAGGCCCGGGGTGGAAAAGGTCCTGGCTTACGGGGCCGAGGAGGTCCTTTTCCTGGTTCATCCGGAACTGGATTATTTTCGGGATGACCTTTTCGGACGCCTTCTCGGTGACATGGTCCGGGAACGAAGGCCGGAGGTGTTTCTTTTCGGGGCCACCAGCGAGGGGCAGGCCCTGGCTCCGCGTATTGCCGGAGAGCTGGAGCTGGGGCTTACGGCCCATTGCACCGCTTTTGAAGTGGATGAAGAGGGACGGCTGGTGCAGATTCGTCCATCCTTTGGAGAGAATATCCTGGCCAAAATAGTCTCCCGCACCCGTCCGCAGATGGCCACGGTGCGCCCCGGGGTGTTTCCTAAGGCGGAAGCGGGCGAGCCCCGGGGAAGGGTGGAGGAGATAAAGCTCGCGGCCCTTCCGCCCAGTGCCCTGGTGCGGCGTGCGCTTCGTCCTCTTCCCCGCGTAGAGAATCCTTTGACCCGGGCCCGGGTGGTGGTGGCCGGAGGAAGAGGCCTTCAAAGTAAGGAAAATTTTGCCCAGCTCTTTGAGCTGGCCGAACTCCTTTCCGGGGCTGTAGGGGCCACCCGTCCGGTCTGCCACCTGGGGTGGATCTCCGAAGAACACATGATCGGGGTTTCCGGGGTGAGTGTGGCTCCGAAACTTTACCTGGGTTTTGGCATATCCGGAGCCCTGCAGCACACCGTAGGGATTCAGGGAGCGGAAACCGTGGTGGCTATCAACATCGACCCCGAGGCCCCTCTTATGAAACAGGCCGATATAGCCGTGGTAGGAGATGCCCGGCGAATTCTACCGGCCCTTATACGTAGAATTCGGGAGATAAAGGAGGGCAAAAATGGATCTGGGCCGTAAGGTAGCCCTGGTTACCGGAGCTTCACGGGGAATTGGGCGGGCGGTGGCCCTGGAGCTGGCCCGGGCCGGAGCCGCGGTGGCCGTAAATTATACCGCCTCCGAGGGGCCGGCCCGCGAAGTGGTGCGGGAAATAGAGCAGATGGGCGGAAAGGCCATTCCCGTGAGATTCGATGTGGCCGATCCCGAGGCCGTGGCCCGGGGGGTAAAAGAGGTGGAGGAGGCCCTGGGGACCATTGATATCCTGGTAAATAATGCCGGAATAACCCGCGATGGGCTTCTGGTGCGGTTAAAGGATGAGGACTGGGAACGGGTCCTTTCCGTAAACCTTCGGGGGGCCTTCCTGGTAACCCGGGCCGTACTCCCGGGGATGATGAAACGCCGCTACGGTCGCATTATCAACATTTCTTCGGTGGTAGCCTTTTCCGGCAACCCCGGCCAGACCAATTATGCGGCTTCCAAGGCGGGTCTGGTGGGGTTCTCGCGATCCCTGGCCCTGGAGGTGGCCCGGCGAGGAATCACGGTGAATGTGGTAGCGCCGGGGTTTATCGAGACGGATATGACGGCCGCGCTTCCGGAAAAAGCCCGGGAGGCCTTGCTTTCAAGGGTACCCATGGGGCGGGCCGGGACCCCGCAGGAGGTGGCCCACGCGGTGGTCTTCCTGGCTTCGGATCGGGCTTCCTATATCACCGGTACCGTGCTGCATGTAAATGGCGGACTCTGGTAATCACGGTCTTCTTCGTTTCTTGCCGGGAGAGCGAAAGGGCCCTTAGGCTTGAAATTTTGGGAAGATACGCTAAAAGCAACCCAAGTTTGGTCGGCGAAAGGAGGTGTCTTATGGCGGTAGAAGAAAAGGTGATCAAGATTATCGCGGAAAAGCTGAATGTCTCGGAGGATCAGGTGAAACCCGAGGCCTCTTTTGTGGACGACCTGGGGGCGGATTCCCTGGATCTGGTGGAACTGGTCATGGCCATGGAGGAGGAGTTCGGGATGGAGATCTCGGATGAGGAGGCCGAGAAACTGCGCACGGTGGGAGACGTGTTAAACTTTGTGCGGGAGCGGGTGAAAGAATAAGAGCCGGGAGATCTTTATGCGGCGAAGGGTGGTAGTTACCGGTTTGGGGGCTATTTCTCCCCTGGGCATAGGTGTGGAGGAGAACTGGCGTCGGGTAGTGGCCGGAGAATCAGGGATAGGGCCCATTACCAAGTTCGACGCCTCCCATCTTCCGGTGCGCATAGCCGGCGAGGTGAAGGGGTTTTCCGCTGAAGAGTTCATGGATCGCAAGCTGGTTTCCCGGGTGGATGTATTTATTC
>NZ_WFVX01000096.1:0-9809 GCF_015491435.1 Thermosulfurimonas sp. | reverse complement strand
TGCGGTGGGTAACGGCCCGGTAAACGCCCTGGATCACGCCATTCGCAAGGCCCTGGAACGTTTCTATCCCCAGCTCCGGGAAATGAAGCTCGAGGACTACAAAGTCCGGGTCCTTCCCGGGGTCCCGGGGACCGGGGCCCGGGTGCGGGTGCTCATTACCTCCCGGGATCCCCATCGCCAGTGGGGAACGGTAGGGGTTTCCGAGGATATTCTCGAGGCCAGCTGTCAGGCCCTGGTGGAGAGTTATACCTACAAGCTCTTTAAGGATCGTAAAACCAGAGGGGGTTCGTGAATGGCGGTGCGTATTGCCCTGGCCGGAAAAGGCGGCACCGGGAAGACCACCACCGCGGCCTTCCTGGTGCGTTTCCTCGTGGAGACCGGTCGAGGTCCGGTCCTGGCGGTGGATGCCGATCCCAATGCCAATCTAAACGAACTCCTGGGCCTCACCGTGGAAATCACCCTGGGAGAGATCAAGGACGAACTCCGAACCCAGGTCCCGGAAAGTATGGCCCGGGGGGATTACATGGAAATGAGGGTTCACGAGGCCCTGGTGGAGGCCCAGGGATACGATCTCCTGGTCATGGGGCAACCCGAAGGCCCGGGATGTTACTGCGCCGCTCATTCCTTCCTTTCCCAGGCCTTACAGAAGCTCGAGAAGAGCTATGCCTACATGGTGGTGGACAACGAAGCCGGGATGGAGCATCTTTCCCGCCTGAACATGACCGAGATAGACCATCTTCTGGTGGTCTCTGACGCTTCCTCCCGGGGAGTGCTCACCGCCGCTCGCATTGCCGCTTTGGTCAAACCCCTGCGCCTGAATGTAGGGCACAAATGGCTCCTGGTTAACCGTGCCCCGGAACCCGTGCCCGAAGCGCTGGATAAATACGTTAGGGAAATATGTTCCCGCGAAGAACTGGAATTACTGGCCTATCTTCCGGAAAGCCCGGAACTCTTCGAACTGGAGATACACCAGAAACCTATCTGGGACCTCCCTCCGGACCATACCTTCCTTAAAAAGGCCTATACCGCTTTCGAGAAACTTCTTGCGGCCTAAAAAATCATTAAAGGAGGGAGCCCTGCCTGGACTCCCTCCCTCTGGTCCAACCTTTAACAACCCTCTACCGCGACCCTCTTCTTGATCTTGATCTTTACCTCCTGCCCCTCCTTGGCCTTACATTTGCCCTTGATGGTGATGACCATGGTCTTCCCGTCAAACTCCTTGATCTTACCCTTGCAGGACTTGGCCATGACACCCATGGGAGCCGCAAAGACTGCCGCCATCGCTAAAGCCACGATTTTCTTTTTCATAACAACACCTCCACTTAAATAATTTTACTGGTAGTTTAAATATAGGGATAACCGTCCGGAAATTCAAGACCTTAAATACGGCAAAATAGATGAAAAAGCAAGGTTATTGGTTGTTAATCGGTATAATCTCCTTTTTGATTACCATAATGTCCGATATATTTCTTTTTTCTCCCTCAAAGGTCCTGGGGAAGGATCTTGAGCGGTATGTGGTGGTGGAAAAGTCCACGCGGCGGGTTAGTCTTTACCGGGGAGGAAGATTGGTGGCGGTCTTTCCCTGTTCCCTGGGGCTGGATGCGGAAAGTCCCAAGCGAGAAAAGGGGGATATGGCCACTCCCGAGGGGCTTTACCGGGTTTATGCCAAGCATCCCTCCAGGAACTATTATCTCTTTATCGAACTCGATTATCCGAACCTTAAGGACATTTTCCGGGCCCGGTGGGAGGGGAGGATTTCGGAAAAGGAATTTAAGGCCTATCTTGAGGCCCGGTGGCGGGGAAAGATTCGGGCCGGTTCCCTGGGGTATGCGGTGGGGCTCCACGGAGGAGGCCTTTTCCGGGGGGGCGGCTCCCGTTCCCTGAGGGACTGGACCCACGGGTGTATAGCCCTGCGAAATAAAGACATCCGGAAAGTCTATTCCTTCGTGCGTATAGGCACTCCGGTGCTCATCTACGATCGACGGCGTCCCCTAGTGGAAACGCTCGAGGAGATCGTTCCCCTGCGGTTTCGCCCCCGGGAACTCGAGGGTCGGGTGAGCTTCTCTTTCCCGGGCATCGGGCTGGGAGTGGAAATCTTCTTTTCGGAAAGAAGGAACGGTCTGCGGAGGCTGGAGATGGTGGGGCGTTCCCTGAGTACGGGTAAGATGCTCTTTTATATCCGCGATCTCAACGGAAACGGGCGTCTGGATCCGCTGGATAGTATGTTCTCGCGGGTGGAGGCTTGGCCCGGAGGATATGCGGCCCTCCAGACCCTGGTTATTGATGATCTTCCTCGCCAGGTATTAAACTTGTTAAAGGAAAACTCCGGGGAATGGAGCCTGGTGGAAGATGGAGATCATCACCGATATCCCCTCCATGAAGGCTCGGGCCGAGGAGCTTCGGGCCCGGGGTAAACGTATAGGTTTTGTCCCCACCATGGGGTATTTCCACGAGGGGCACCTGGCTCTGATGCGCAAGGCCCGCGAACTTTCCGACGTGGTGGTGGTTTCCATCTTTGTAAACCCTATTCAATTCGGTCCGCAGGAGGATTTTGCCCGCTATCCGCGCGATCTGGAGAGGGATCGCCGCCTGGCCCAGGCCCAGGGGGTGGATATCCTGTTTGTTCCCTCCGCCGAAGAGATGTATCCCCCGGGTTTTCAGACTTACGTGGAGGTTACCGAACTAAGCCGCCCCCTCTGCGGAGCCCGTCGCCCCGGACACTTTCGAGGGGTGTGCACCGTGGTGCTCAAGCTCTTTCATATCGTAAAGCCGCACCTGGCGGTTTTCGGGGAGAAGGACTATCAGCAATTGAAGGTCATCCAGCGTATGGTACGGGATCTGGATCTGGAGGTGGAGATCGTACCTCATCCCACGGTGCGCGAACCCGACGGGCTGGCCATGAGCTCCCGGAACGTGTATCTCCGTCCGGAGGAAAGGGAGGCGGCGCTTTCCCTATATCGGGCCCTGGAGCTGGCCCGCAAACGGGTGGCGGAGGGGGTAAGGGAAACCCGGATTTTACGGAGGGAGATTGAGGAGTTTATTCGTTCGCATCCTTACACCCGCATTGATTATGTAGAATTTCGCGATCCGGAGACCCTGGAGGAGAGGGAGCGTATAGATCGGGCCACCCTTCTGGCCCTGGCGGTGTTTGTGGGTAAGGCCCGTCTTATTGATAATACCATTCTGGATCCGACCCATGTATCGTAAACTCTTGAAAAGTAAACTTCACCGGATACGGGTTACCGGTTGTGAACTCTATTACGAGGGCAGTTTGACCCTGGATCCCGCACTGATGGAGGCGGCAGGGCTTGCGCCTCTGGAGGCGGTATGGGTCTATAATCTGACCAATGGCGCTCGTTTTGAGACCTATGTAATCCGGGGGGAGCCCGGTAGCGGAGAGGTGATCCTGAACGGGGCCGCGGCCCGACTCGGTCAGGTAGGGGACGAAATTATCGTGGTGGCCTACGCCTGGGTACCCGAGGAGGCCCTGGCCGGGTTCAGGGCCCGCCTGGTCTATGTGGATGAGAACAACCGGATCCGGGAGGTAAAGGAGGCCCGCCCCTCTTGAAGGTCTATGCCATAAGTCTGGGGTGCCCCAAAAACCGCACCGATACGGAGAAGTTACTGGCCCGTCTGAAGGAGAGAGGGGCGGAGCCGGTTCTGTCTCCGGAGGAAGCAGACCTTCTCCTGGTCAATACCTGCGCCTTCATCCGTCCGGCGGTAAGGGAGTCCATCGAAACCATCCTGGAGCTGGCCGAACAAAAACGGCCGGGCCAGAAACTGGCCATCACGGGTTGTCTGGTAGCCCGTTACGGGGAAGAGGTGGCCCGACGTTTCCCCGAAGCGGATCTGGTCTGCGGAATCGAAGCCTTCCGTCAGCCCGGGATCTTCGAACAGGATAAAACGCGTTTATGGCTTAAGCCGGAGGGGCCGGACGGGGTCTCCCGGATCCTCACCGAAAGTCCTTTTTATGCCTATCTCAAGCTCACCGAAGGGTGCAGTCATGGATGCTCTTTCTGTACCATTCCGCGGATCCGGGGGCCTCTGCGGAGCCGGTCGGAAAGGGAGATCCTGAGGGAAGCGCTGGAACTGGTCTCTCAGGGGGTGAGGGAAATCATCCTGGTGGGGCAGGATATTTCGTCCTACGGAAAGGATCGAGGGCGAGCCCATCTTCCCCTTTTGCTTCGGAACCTTTTGAGGGAGCTTCCCGACGGGGTAAGGTTGCGTCTTTTCTATCTCCACCCCCGGGGTCTTACCCCGGAATTGCTGGAGGTATTGGGCTCCGAACCGCGGCTTGCCCCTTATGTGGATCTTCCCCTTCAGCACGCCCATCCGGAGATCCTGCGTCGCATGGGGCGGTTTTACCGTCCCGAAAGGGTCCTGGAGCTGCTGGAAGAATTACGGCGGTTGCGTCCGGAGATCGGTCTGCGCACCACGGTTATGGTGGGTTTTCCCGGGGAGGGAGAGGAGGAGTTTAGGACCCTTCTGGAGTTTCTGAAACAGGCCCGTTTTGACCATCTGGGGGTCTTTGTATTTTATCCCGAAGAGGGAACCCCGGCGGCGGGCTTTAAGCCCCGGGTTCCCTGGACCGAGGCCCGAAGACGCCGCCATCGGGTTTTAGCCCTGCAACAGGAAATATCCCGGGAAAATCTGCGTCGCCGGGTGGGAGGAGAGGACCTGGTGCTGGTTACGGGCTATGATGACCGGGGCCGGCCGGTAGGACACGCCGGTTTCCAGGCCCCGGAAGTGGATGGCCGGACCATCATCCGGAAAGGCCTTCCGGTTTCTCCCGGGGAAATGGTCCGGGTGCGGTTCACACGGAGTTTTACTTACGACCTTTGGGCCGAGGCCCTGGAAGGAGAAGAGGCCTTGTGTGAGTCCGGAGATTTTGGTAGGAAAGAAGTATGATGCGTATGTGGTTGTGGGTGGGGTTGTTTCTTTGCATGGTGGCCTCGGTTCAGGCCAGTCGTCGAGTTCCGGTGGTGGTGTGTCCCTCTCTGGAAAATAGCACCCGCTTTCAGGAGTTAAGCGATCGGGTAGCGCGGATAGAAAAACAAACCGGGGATCTGGTCCAGCTTCTGAACCATCGACTCTCCACTTCTTCCGAACTGGAAGGTAAGATTGCTGAACTTCATTCGGAAGTGGCGGAGGTCAAGGTCCAGTTACAGATCCTGGTCAAGGCCTTCATTGCTTTACTGGCGGTGCTTCTGCTGCTCATTCTCCTGATCTTTCTGCGTCTTCGCAAACCCCCGCGGGGGGGTTCCATCCGGCTTTAATTGAGCCGGACACTCACTACCTTGGAGATGCCCTTTTCCTCCATGGTCACCCCGAAGAGGGCATCCGCTACCTCCATGACCCGGGGATTATGGGTTACCAGGATGATCTGGGAGCGTTCCTTGAGCCGGCGGAGGAATTCATTGAACCGCAGGGTATTGGCTTCATCGAGCGGAGCATCTACTTCGTCTAGGATACAGAAAGGACCGGGTTTTACCAGATAAAAAGCAAAAAGCACCGCCAGTACACAAAGGGCCTTTTCGCCTCCGGAAAGCATGGTGAGGTGTTTCACGGGCTTGCCGGGGAGTCTGATCCGGAGGTCGAGTCCGGCGGAAAGGGGATCCTCATCGGTGAAGTAAAGTTCAGCCTCTCCTCCTTCGAAAAAGACCGGAAACACCTCTTTCAGACTGCGATTGGCTTCCCGAAGGGTCTCCTGTAACCTTTTGCGGCTTTCCTGGTCCAGTCTTCGCAAAGCTTTTTCCAGGTCGGAAATGGCCGAAAGCAGGTCCTGACGCTGGGAAGAGAGGAAGTGCAAGCGTTCCTCGGCCCGGGCCAATTCCTCCGCGGCGGCCAGGTTTACCGCCGGGAATCGGCTTAATCTTTCCCGCAGCAGGATCAGACGTTCTTCTATCTCCCGAAGATTGGCGCTTTTGGGGGGCTCCTGTTTTAAAAAGTCCTCCAGAGCGGTAGCGTGGTTTTCCAGGGCCTCCCTGCGCAGATGCTCCATGGTCATCTCCGCTTCCACCTTATCCAGTTCCAGACGATGGATTTTTTCCTGTAACCGGGTCCGCTCTCTTTCCAGGTCCTTTTCCTCCTGCTCGAGTTCTTTCAGGGCATGCTGGGCCCGGGTCAGTTCCTCCTGCCATCGGGAGAGAGTTTCCTTGAGGGCTTCTCTCTTTTTTTCCCGTTCCTGTCGCTGTTTCTTCTCCTCCCGGAGCATCTGGCGTACAAAAGTGAGTTCCTCGGAAAGCAGAGCCTCCTGCTGCCGGGCGGTGCGTCGCCGGGCCTCGGCCCGCTGTTTACTCTGCCGGAGTTCCAATAAACGTTCCCGCCGGGCCTTGAGATTCCCCCTCCATTCCGCAAGGAGAGACTCTTTTTCCTTGAAGATTTTTTCCAGATCCAGGATTTTGCTTCGACGATCTTCCCCTTCCCGACGTAGCTTGGTTTCCCGGTGAATGAGTCCGGAGAGCTCTTCTTTTTGTCTCTCAAGGGCCTTCTCCAATTCGTTCTTTTGCTGGAGCAGTTCTTCCTTTTTTCTTTTTATTTCCCGGGCCTCCTTTTGCTGAAAAACCTGTTCATCCTCAAGTCTTTCCAGGGTTCGATTCAGGATTTGAAGCTTTTTCTGGATTTCCTGATCCTGCCGGTGCATTTCCTGATACTCGAGATCTTTCTTTCGGTATGTGTCCTCAAGTTGTTGCAGATTTTGTTCCGCTTGGGTCTTTTCCCGGAGTATTTCCTTCTCGCGTTCTTCGAGTTCCCTCTCGAGCCCTTCTATTTCCCTCAGGCGTTCTCGAAGGGCCAGGAGTCCGTCTCCCCGGGTATCCGTCCGTCTGAGAAATCCCGGGGGTTCATAGAGGAGGCCCTGCTCGGGGAAAAAGCACCCATCCTCGGGATCCGTTTCCCAGACCCGGGCAAGATCCCTCTCTTCGCGGATTTGAGAGAGAAGATCCTTCAATTTCTCCAGACGCTCCCCGGTGCCCAGAAAAATTCCGGTTATCTCCTCAAAGGAAAGGAACCTTTTCAGATCTTCCGGGGTCCTGGCCACCGGGAAGGCCAGCCTGGAGCCCAGGAAGGCCTCGACCCCGGCCCGCTTTTCCGGGGGTGGGTCCAGGAGTTCGGCCAATACCGGCGGGGGCTGCCGGAGATTTCTTAAATCCGGGGGAAGGTTTTGGCGCAGGGCGGCCTCAAGGCCCCTCCTTTCCCGTTGGAGCCCCTTTCTTTCGCTCCGGATTTCCCTTAATTTCTCCTCCAGATCCCGCAGGAAGGAACGAAAACGGGTGAGCCGGCTTTTCAGTTCGTTCTTTTCTTCCGAAAGCCGGTGCAGCAGTTCCTGTACCGCGTCCAATTCCCGGGAAAGAGCTTCTTTTTCCCGAAGGAGATGAGTTTTACGGGCCTTAAGTTCCTGTTCTTTTTGCCGCAGGTCTTCCTCTCCACGGCTGATTCGCTCCTCTTCCCGGGCCAGCGCCTGAAGCCTTTCTTCTACAGATTTGAGCCGGGCTCGTTTTTGAAAGATTGCTCTTTCTATCTCCCGGTGCTCTTTTTCTATCTTCTCAAGTTCTTCACGTTCCCTCTGATAGAGAACCTCTTCGTCCCGGAAGGAGGCTTCTTTCTCTTTTATTCGCTCTTCAAGGAGGGCGATCTCTTCTTCCAGGTGTTGTTCCTCCTGGGTAAGGCGTTCGATTTCTTCGTTCAGGGCCTCGATGCGGGCCCGTTCCCTTTCCAGTTTTTGAGAGAATTCGGCCTCTTCCCGATAGAGCCGACGCAGTTTATCCGAGATTCGGGAGAGGTCTTCCTCCAGACGCACCAGCGCCTCCTCGGTTTCCCGGACCTCTCTTTTGAGATTCCGCACCTTAAGCAGGACCCGTTGATACAAAGGACCGAGTTCCTTGGCCCGCTCTTCGATTCGGCTACGGTGTTCCTCCAGCTTTTGCAGGGATTCTAGGGCCTGGTTTCGGTTTTTAAGGGCTTTAAGGTAAAGTATGGTCAGGCGGAGAAGGGAGAGCCGCTTTAGTTCCTCCCGCAAACGCAGGAATTCCTCGGCCTCCTGAGCCTGTTTTCGGAGGTGTTCCACCTGTTTTTTTATTTCCGCCAGAAGATCCTCCACACGGGCCAGGTTTTCCCGGGTACGAGCGAGATTACGCAGGGTTTCTTCGCGATTGGCCCGATAACGCGACACCCCTGCCAATTCCTCCAGAAAGATGCGACGCTCCTGAGGGGCTTGCTCCAGAAAACGCCCTACCTCTCCCTGGTCAATAAGTCCGTAACCCCTGGGATGCACCCCGGTATCCAGAAAGAGATACTGGATGTCTTTGAGCCGACAGGAACGATTATTGAGGAGGAATTCGGACTCCCCGGTGCGGTAGAGTCTTCGGGCTACCACTATTTCGGGAAGATCACGTAGAGGTTCCGGGGCCTGGCCATTATTCTCCAGGACCAATCGAACCTCTGCGAACCCGGGCCCCCGGCCATGGTCTCCGGCGAACAGGAGATCCTCGGCGGATTTTACCCGCAGGCGTTTAAGGCTTTGTTCCCCCAGGATCCAGCGCAGGGCGTCCACGATATTGCTTTTCCCGCTCCCGTTAGGGCCTACGATGGCCGTGATCCCCCGGGGAAAGGGAAGCGAGACCCGATAGGGGAAGGACTTGAACCCGTAAATTTCCAGTCGCTTTATGCGCATGGGCGCTTTTATTTTACCCGGGGCCCCTTGACTTTTGGAGAGACCTCTTTACATTTATAGGCGAACGGACGCGGGGTAGAGCAGCCTGGTAGCTCGTCGGGCTCATAACCCGGAGGTCGTGGGTTCAAATCCCACCCCCGCACCCAATTTTTTAATTTCAAGCCGAGTCAGAGCCAATCTCCAATTGAAATCTATTCTTGATAGTCTCTGTGAGGCACCTCTCTGGAAAGCGTTGATAGTCAAGGGTTTCTCGGTGAGACACGATTACAATAAAAGTAACTTTTAAGAATGTGTTTCTGATTTTGGGCGGTTATACCTGATTTTTCGCTTTCAGACAGCTTTTTTGATCGGAAGGGACGGTTCAGGGATAGGGATGCCCTTCTCAAGATAAAATTTAAAAAGGTCGGCTTTAATTTTTTCGAGGTTGGCGAGAGCTTCTTGAGGGGTTTTTGCCATTACCCTGCGGTTCCGGAACCTTGATCTCCGGACCGAGCGGCACCTCGTGAATGATTCCTCGACGCCGGAGCCAATTGAGAAAGGCTCTAAGCTCTGGAAAGTAGTTTCGGATAGTCTTGGGGGTTAGCCTTCTGCGGGAAAGCTCTGTGAAAAGCTTGTGCAGGTGAACGGACTGTATCTCCCGCACGTCGGCGACCTTGAGGATTTCCCCTATCTTCTCGAGTAGAATTTTCTTGTCCCGTAGAGAGGCGGGCTTGATTTCTCGCCGTTTGCTCTCGAGGTAGTCTTGCAGGAGATTTTGGTAGAGGTAGTTCTGAATCTCGTGCTCGATTAGCTGTCGGGCTCTTTGAGCCAACTCCCAGGAGCTAAGGGGTTGCCCATCGCAAAAGGAATAGATTCGGATCTTGCGACCGTTCCCCGAAAGGTAAATGTAAAATCTGCGTGGGATGGTCTTACCATTTGAGGCACAGATAACCCAAAGGGGTTTCGGCGAAGGCCCTTCCGCACTTGGGACATTTCTCCTTGGTCTTGATCCGCACTCGAGGCCCCTCGCGCTCCCTCTCGGGAGGCGCCACGAGCTTCCCGAGATCCAGTAGCACCATCAGAAGCTCTCTGTCAATCCTCACGTTTCATTTTTGTGCCCTCGCCCTCAGGAAGAAAACGAATGGGAACCTTCTAGGAG
>NZ_WFVX01000095.1:0-6174 GCF_015491435.1 Thermosulfurimonas sp. | reverse complement strand
CTCTGGAGCATTGCCCTGGGGGCTCCGGCTTATTCCCTGGCCGAACAGGAAGGCCCCTGTCTCATAAGTTCCTGGCCGGAAAGGGCCCTCAATCTGATTTCCGGCGAGGCCTTTTCTCACCTGCGGGGCATCTTTTCCGTGAATCAGGCCGCGGGTTTCGGAAATAAAGAGGCCAATCTGGTGGCCATTTCTCTGGGACAGGAGGTGGGGAACCATCTTCTGGCTCGGAATACCGGAGCCACGGTGAGGTCCAGACTCCCCGGGCGCGGAGAATTTGCGGATGTGATCTCCGGCGAGGCCTTTGCCGGTGCCAGGGGCTTGGTGCAGGTCAATCAGTCTTCGGGCCTGGCTAATACCGTTTCCAACCAATTTTCTTTGGGCTTTAAGGGACCGGTCCCTTAGAAACTAAAAACACTTAAAAGGAGGTAGGTCATGTTTGAAAGGTTGATGAGGAAGGTAAAGGGGAAAGGTAAATGGATCGGGGCTTTGGCCATGTCCGCGGCCTTACTGGCCCCGGTGGGAGCGGGCGCAAAGAGCATAGATCCGGGTATAGGGATCGATTTGCCCTGCGGGGAGTGCTCCTTTGCTTACGACGGTGAATTGAGCGGCAACCTGGATCTCACCCTCCAGGTCATGGGGGTGGCGGATCTAGAAGGCTACATCACCCTGGTAAGCACCGAGATCGACGTGAAGAATCCCGAGATGCGGGTGGCCGGGCTGGTAAGGGCTCTGAGCAAAAACGATCAGTTTCTCATGTTCAATGAGGAGAGAAATCGGGCTGCCCGGAATTCCGCTTCCCTGGCGGGCGAGGTCCTCAAGAACGCCCAGGGGAACATCGGGGCCAACGTGGCTGCCGGAGACTTCAATGCCCAGAGTAATATAGCCGCCATAGCCGCGGGCAAGCAGGAAGCCTCTCTGGTGGAATCCAAGACCTTTAGCGTTCAGAAGTCCATGTACAATTTCGGCCGAAACCGGGGGACCCAGAACACCGCCTCCGCGGGCGACGAGGTCCTGAAGAACGCCAAGGGTAACATCGGGCTCAATGTGGCCGCCGGGGCCAACAATGCCCAGACCAACCAGCTGGGTGCTGCGGTGGGGACGGCTCGCGTGGGTGCGGCGGTGGCTTATGTGCAGCAGAAGGGCCTTTATAATACCGCCAGCAACAAACCCATCACCGAGCGTTTTGTTCGGCTCTATCGGGTAAGACTGGGACTTTCCGCTGCGGGTTCCACCTCCGGAGCCCGGTTCTCCGGGAGCTATTCCGGCGCCGAGGGCGGCACGGTTACCGGGACCGTTAACGGTCATAGCTATCAGTCCAACAACTTTTATCCGGACATCTGGACCGGATCTACGCATAGTTCTGGAACCCAGATCGGTCATGTGGATCTGGACAACGAGATCCAGGGCGCCGTTTCGAACCCGTTTAAGCAGGGTGTGGGCGGGATCGCCTTCGACAACTACCATTCTCTTAACGGACAGTACAGCGGTAAGGAAGGCGGCAGGCTGGGAGGCACCATCGGAGCCCAGAGGGTCAGACTGACGGGTACGGTTACCGGTTACATTCCGGTAGTGATGGTCCGCCGGGTGGACACCATCAACACCGCTTCTCTCAGCGGCCAGGTGTTGATGAACGCGGTGGGGAACATCGGGGTTAATATTGCGGCCGGAAGCAACAACCTTCAGGCCAACTCCCTTTCCGTGGTGGCCCTGCCGGCTACCTCTACCCAGGTTCCTACTCCTACCCCGGGTGGTGGTACGGAATAAGTTTCTCCGGGAGGGGGCTTCGGCCCCCTCCTTCTTTCCGGGAGGAAGGTATGAGATTAAAATCGCCGCTTCTCCTTTCCTGGAGTCTTTTCTGGATCCTTCTTTCCGCCGCTCAGGCCGGTACGGTGGAGGTAAGAGTGGGCGCTCTGGGGGGCTTTTTCCGGAAACGGGTCATGAGCATCCGGGAGAGGAGATTCGCTTATCTGGTGCGCCAGCGATACGATTTGAGTTGCGGTAGCGCCGCGCTGGCTACCCTGCTTCGTTACTATTACGGTCTGAAGGTTACCGAAGAGGCCATCATCAAGGACATCCTTCGCCATGGGGATCCCGAAAAGATTCGTTCCCGGGGTTTTTCCATGCTGGATCTCAAATTGTGTGCCGAACGATACGGATTCAAGGCCGCGGGCTACAAACTTTCGCCGGACCGACTGCATCTTCTACACCTTCCGGTAATCGTGCTTCTGGATCTCAACGGCTACCGCCATTTTGTAGTCCTCAAGGGCGTGCGAGGAAACACGGTCTTTCTGGCGGATCCGGTATATGGCCATCGAACCATGTCCTTGAGTCAATTTTCTCGCTCCTGGAACCGCATCTTTCTGGCTATCCTAGGCCCCGAGCGTCCGTTGCCGTGGAAGCTTAAGGCCCTGGCGGTGCCCAAGGAAAGGATCTGGGCCTTGGAGCAGATAAGTATAGGCCAGCTGATCCTGAATCAGCCTTTTTCCATCAAACCTTAAGGGAGGTAAAGCATGAAGAGATCTATCTTTTTGGTACTAACGATGCTTGGTTTATTGATCTGGGGGTCACAGGTCCAGGCCCGGTCCGTTCCCTTTGTAGGTAAAGAGCTCGGAGCGGTACCCGTAAAGGAGGAGACCATGGGACATCTGCGGGGAGGATATATGGGGTTCTTTTTTCAGGTGGTCTTTGAGGGGTTCTGGGATACCACCGGACGGCAGTGGGCCAGAGTAAATGTGCAGGGAAACTTCGGAAACACCGGCCGGACCTTTGTTTCCGGCGATAATCCTTCCCCCACCACGGTAGAATCTTCCTCGAACGAGGATTCGGTGTCCCCTCAGGTGAGAAGCATGGCCGTTCTAGGAGGGTTCAAGGGAGGCCGGGGTATCTTTCAGATCAACCAGGTTCCGGGGTCCGGAAATATCGTAAGAAACGGCCTCATCATTAACATCTATCTCTTGAATCAGCCGGTAAAATCCCCCAAAAGCTCTGTTTATCAGTCTATAAATAGATTATTGCTTCCTTAAACTTAAAAAATATTTCCATCTTGCGCGATTTCTGAATCATGATTAATTTGCTAGAAAAAGGGGGTGGGTTATTAAATGCGCATGGATATTCGTCTCGCTACTCCTGTAAGAGGTCTTCTCTTAGAGAATCCTCATCCGCAGGAGATAATTCTGGAAGGGCTCAGTCTAAGCGGGGCTTATCTGAGGCCTCCGGTTCGGGTGGGAGAAGCCATTCTGGAGATTCAGTTGCCCGAACTGGAGGATCTCAAGCTTTCGGCCCAGAAGGTTAGAGAGGACGAGAGAGGTACGGCGGTACGGTTCCTTTTTGCCGAGGAACAGAGTCTTCTAAAGCTCTGGAATTTCATCCTGAGCAGGTTGTCTCCCTACTGGGGCAAGGCCTGTCCTTACTGTAATCGAGGAGTGGTGGTTAAGGGGCGCTGCTCCTCCTGTCGTCTTCTGGTGGACATAAAGAAAAGTACATACATATATGAACATATGGCCGAAACCCTCCCTCTGCGGGTAGGGCAATACGCCCGGATTCTGGCCTCCGGCGAGGCCTTGCGGGTCTATACCCTGCTGAACCGGCTGACCCTCTGCAAACAGGGTTACAAGCCGGATATCGAATTTGTGGGCTCCTGTTCCCGGATGCTGGAGGTATTTTCCCTGATTCGAAAGGTGGCCCCCTTGGACGTTCCAGTCCTGATCCTGGGGGAATCCGGAACCGGAAAGGAACTGGTGGCCCAGGCCATTCACGAAAGGAGCCTGCGGCGCAACAATCCTTTTGTGGCCATAAACTGTGCGGCCATACCGGAGGCCCTGCTTGAGGCCGAGCTTTTCGGTTACGAAAAGGGCTCC
The DNA here is from genome assembly GCF_015491435.1 of Thermosulfurimonas sp. Lineage (NCBI taxonomy): Bacteria > Pseudomonadati > Thermodesulfobacteriota > Thermodesulfobacteria > Thermodesulfobacteriales > Thermodesulfobacteriaceae > Thermosulfurimonas > Thermosulfurimonas sp. The sequence goes on along the minus strand of NZ_WFVX01000095.1, from coordinate 2,317 downwards.
TTTACCGGGGCCTCGGCCTCCAAGATGGGTAAGGCCGAACTGGCCCATACCGGAACCCTGTTTCTGGATGAGATCGGCGATCTTCCCCTCAACCTTCAGGCCAAACTGCTACGTTTCCTGGAGAAGGGCGAGGTGCAGCGTATAGGCGAGCTCCGGCCCCGCCGGGTGGATGTGCGGATCCTTGCGGCCACGAACAGGGATCTGTCCCGAGCGGTGAAGGAGGGAGCCTTTCGGGAGGATCTTTATTATCGTTTGGCCGTCTTTACCCTGGAATTGCCCCCGCTGCGGGAGCGGGGAGAGGATAAGCTGATCCTGGCGGATTATTTCCTCCGGAAGTTCTCCATGGAATACCGCGTAAAACGGAGGTTTTCGGCAGCCGCCAAGAATGCCATTTTGGAGTATGAATGGCCGGGAAATGTGAGGGAGATGATCAATAAGATCAGAAGGGCCATTATTGTCTCCGAAAGCGAGGAAATAACCCCCGGGGATCTGGGTCTGATTTCAAACGGAACGTTGGAGAAGGAGCGAACCCGTCCCTCCGGGATGAAGGTCCGGGATCTGGGTCGGGAGGCCCTTTATCGTCTCCTCTCGGAGAACGATTTCAATGTCTCCCGTACGGCCCGAAAGCTGGGTGTGAGCCGCCCCACCCTTTATAAGTTGATCAAGAAACACGGTTTAAAACTTAAACGGTAATCGGATTTCGATGCTGAAGTCCGGAGCGTCGTCGGTCAACCCCACTCCCACCGAAAAGTTCAGGGAGGTGCGGGAGGAAAGCACATAAGAAGAGCCGAAATAAAGGATACCCACATTATAGTCGGTATCCGGTTGTTTTTCTCCGTCCACCTCGGTGCGAGAATAGACCCGCTCGGTGAGGTAGGTGTTCAGGGAGAGTTTTTCATTAAGGGCGTAGGCTACCCCGAGGGTAAATTCCACGCTATCTCCAGGTTTATAATCCCTTCCCCCGATGGTCCTTTTGAAGTTGTAAAAGTAGGCCACGCTTCCGAAAAGTACCCCGGGATCGCTTCTCTTCACCCAGGAAAGCCCCAGGGATACCCCCCAGTGTCCGTTTCCGGTGGGCAGTTCTTTGGGCCGACCCTGGGCATCATATTTGAGTCCGTAAGGGTCCTTTCCGGTTCGACTCTTAACCTTGAAGTTAAGGACCAGGTCCGGCCGGCTCCCCTTTTCATAGAGAATCTGATAGGAGGCCCCGAAGGTGATGTCCCCGAAGGCGGAGTCATCCACCCTTTTTTCCTGGGTGGTGGAATCCTCCTTGAAGGCGTAACGATCGTGGCGGTAAAGATAGGGGACACTGAGGTCCACCTGAAGTCCCTGGCTAAGACCGTACCTGAAATTCAACGAGGCGGTGAAGACATCCTTTTTGACATCCTCGGTCTTTATTTCCCCCAGGACGATGGCCTGAAGGATGGTAAAGCCGCTGATAGCGATAAAGGCCCTTGAGGTATGAGAGTATTGTATAGAGGGCTCCACCACCAATACCCCCCGGGGAACGAGAACCCCGCCCTTTTCCTGAAGAAGGGTCTCTTCCAGCGGCGTGGATCGTGGCGACGGTTTTTCCTGGGCCCGGGAAATTCCGGAGGTAAGAAGCAAAAAAAGCAACCAAAATATACCGACCTTTCGCATTTAAATACCCCCGTCCTTTTAAAAAGAATCCAAAATTCTCATAACATAGCCAATAACAAAAGTCAATTCTTTCTTAAGATCAATTCTTTTGCTCTTTCTTTTGCTTTTATGATCTATTTTTGAAACAAATCGAGGATATGAAAAAGGATCCATTTAGGTCTTCAGAAATTTATCTTTCGGAGGTTCTGCCCGAAGGGGTTTTTGGTGGTAATCTTGGGGAAACAAATCCCTAGGAGGAGGTTTTGAAAAAGGGAGCGCGGGTCTTCAATTGGGTGTGGAGCGGGGTGCTGGTTCTTCTTTTAGGGTGGCGAATCGGGGACTTTGTAGGAGAGTTTATGGCCGGGAACTATCACATGACCCTGAGACATTTCATCCTTCGGGGGCGACCGGCCGAAATCCTTCAGTTATTGATCATTCTGGCGTTGGCGGGGCTTTTGAAGTGTAGCATGAGAGGAATAAGAATGTGAACCCCCGGACAACGCGACGGTCCCGGACAGTCCCGTCCCCAATTAGATTTCCTCTTTCAATCGTTTCCAGAATTCCCTAGGGGAGAGAATCTCTACGCCTTCAAACTTGCCTAAATTAAGTAGTTCTTTATCTCCTGTAATCCAAAATTGAGCCTTACCCCTTACAGCAGTTCCTATTATTGGCAGATCTTTTTGATCTTTTAATATAG
>NZ_WFVX01000094.1:0-4628 GCF_015491435.1 Thermosulfurimonas sp. | reverse complement strand
GACGGATCCTTTCCACGTATTTTTCCGCGGCTTCGGGGTCTCCCAGGACCATCTCAAAGGTGCCCAGTTTCCGGGCCTCACCCTCCATGGTTTCCCGGCTGTGAATGAAATCGGAGAGCACCTGGATCTTGGCCCGTTGGAGCTCCTCCGGGGATACGGTTTCGTATTTGAGACGGAAGAGTTCCACCAGGCTCTGTTTGATGGCGGCCCGGAGGTTTTCCGGGGAGGCGGTCCCGAAGATCTCAAAGAGCCCCGGCCCCTTGGGGGTAAAGGCCCCGGCCTCGATGGTGTGAACCAGATTGAGTTGGCGCCTCAGACGAAGATACAGGCGGGAGGAATGCCCCTCCCCCAGGAGAGCCGCCATCACGTCCAGCACCGGGGCGTCATCCAGGTTCAAAGAAGGGGCCGGGAGTACGATCTCGAAATAATTTTCCTCCACCGGTCGTTTTACGGTTACGGCCCGGGGAGAATCTACATAGGGTTCGCGGGGAAATTGCACCGAGGGGACCCGGTGGTCCGGTACGGAGCCGAAATACTTTTGCACCAGATCCCGGACCCGGTTGGGATCCACGTCTCCCACAATCACCAGGGCCATGTTGGAGGGGGCGTAATATTTGTGCACGTAGTCCAGGAGGTCCTTGCGGGTAAGGGCCTGCACCGTTTTCGGAGATCCGATAACCGGGCGACGATAGGGGTAGCGGGTGTAGGCCTCCTGGAAAACCGCCTCCGAAAGCACGATCATGGGGCGGTCTTCACGCATGCGCATCTCCTCGAGAACCACCTGTTTTTCTCGTTGAAGTTCCTTGGGATCGAAGGTGGAATGGAAGACCGCATCGGAAAGGACATCCAGGGCCGTTTCCAGGATCTCGCGGGGCCCCACCACGTAATAACAGGTGTAATCATAGGAGGTAAAGGCGTTGATCTCACCTCCGTGGGCTTCGATGGTGCGGGCGATCTCCCCCAGGCCTCTCTTTTCGGTACCCTTGAAGATCATGTGTTCGATAAGATGCGTGATGCCCGCGATCCGGGGCGATTCATAGACACTGCCCACCCTTACCCAGACCTGAACCGCCACCACCGGGGCCCGATGGTTCTCCTCCACCACGGTAACCAGACCGTTGGGTAGCTTCCATTTGCTTATTTCAGCGGCTGGGGCCATGCCTACCTCCCTGAACAGGAAATTGATACCCACCAGTATTCCGAGCAGCCCTATCCAGAGGACCTTTCTCATCCCGGAAATCCTCCGTCAAGAATTCCCTAGAAGTTTAAAACAAAAAGAGCTAAAAGAAAAACAGGATCACGGTGCAGGAGGCCCGGGTATGGAAAGGATCGAATTTTTGCATCCTTCAGAGGAAGAAAGAGAAATCTTGAAGAAAATTGCTCGAAAGGTTCGTGAGGCTCCGGAAGAAATCTTTGAAAACTTCTATTCCCGAATGATTCAGGCCGGGTTCGAGAAGGCCCTCTCCCCGATCTTCCGCGATCCGGTTCGTCTGAAACGTTTGAAACGCCGGATCCGGGAATTTCTGGTCTCCTATCTTGAGGATCCCACTTCTGCCCGGATTCGTACCCGTATTCGGCGTCTGGGACGGATTCACTCGGAGCTAAAGATCCATCCCTCGGAGTTTCCCGCGGCCCTTCTGATCCTCTGGGAGGATCTGCGCAAGCACTTGACCCGGGAGGAAGAACGGGTTCTGACCCGGGCCTTTTTCCTTCTTTCCGCCTATCTGATTCAGGTTCATTTTCTGAACCGGGAAAGGGTCCTGCGGAGTCTATATGAGCAGGTGCGGAGGTTGAATCGTATTTATGCCCTGCTGCGGGAGGTGAACCTTCTCATCTTCGAAGAAAGAGAGGATCCGGGAAGGCTCTTTCCGCAGGCCTGCGATATCCTGGTACATCAGGGAGGATTCTATTTGGCGGCGGTGTTCATGCGGGAGGAGGAAGGAGGGGAGGTCCGTCTGGTGGGTGCTTCCTGTGCGAAACAGGCTCCGCCGGAGTGTCTTTCTTTCCTGCGATCCCCGGAGTTTAGGGCCTCCGAGTATCTTTCCCGGGCCCTGGCGCAGAGGTCCCCTTTTCTTTTAAGGGAAACCGAGGGAGACCTCCCCGTCCTCGGACCGGGTAAGCCGAGGGCCCTGCTGGCCCTTCCTCTGGAGCTTGAGGGGCCCCAAGCCATACTCCTGGTGGGGGACGCCAAGTCCCGAACCTTTCCCCAGGAGGAGGTCCTTCTCCTTCAGGAAATCGCCCGGGACCTTTCCCTGGGATATCTGCACATTACCAAGAGCCGGGAACTGGAACGGGTGATCTTTCGCGATGATCTTACCGGGTTGCCCAACCGGCGCTATCTCCTCTCCGCCCTGGAACACGAGCTAGGGGTGGCCCAGAAGGAAGGGCTCTCTCTGGCCCTGGTCCTGCTGGACCTAGACCATTTCTTTACCCTCAATGCCAGTCTGGGCCACCGGGTGGGGGATCAGATCCTGAGGGAGATAGGGCGAAGGTTGTCGGAATTCACCCTTCCCAGTCGGGGAACCGTGGCCCGGGTGGGACCGGATGAGTTCGCTTTCTCCTATCTTCTGCGCCAGAGCGACCGTTCTTTTGCCTGGCTGAAGGATCTGGAGGATCTGCTGTCCGCTCCCTACCGGCTGGAGGACCGGGAAATAAGACTCACCGTCTCCATGGGGGTGGCCCTTTCGGAGGGATTCGATAGTCCGGAGGACCTGTTTGCCGCGGCGGAGATAGCCCTTCAGGAGGCCCGAAAAGAGGGCCCGGGACGGGTGGCCTTCTATTCCCCGGAACTTACCCGCAGGGTGTATCACACCCTGGACCTGGTAAGAAAACTGGAGAAGGCCCTGGAGAGGGAGGAATTTCTTCTTTACTTTCAGCCCCGTATAGATTTGCGCAGGAGGGAGGTTGTTTCCTTCGAGGCCCTTCTCCGCTGGGAGGACCCCGAAAGAGGAATCGTGCCTCCCGGAGAATTCATCCCCGTTCTCGAAGATACCGGATTGATCGTGGAGGTTGGAGCCTGGGTGGTGAAGGAGGTGGCCCGTTTCTTGGCGCGTCTGGACCCATCCTTCCGGGCCTCCTTCAACGTTTCCGCCCGGCAGTTTCAGGAGGCCTCGAGATTGGTTTCCGCCATTCGGGAGGCCCTTTCCGAGACCGGTCTTCCTGGGGAAAGACTGGAAATGGAAATTACCGAAAACCTTCTGGTGGCCCACGGAGCGGAGGAAGTCCTCCGGGAGATCCAGAATCTGGGGCTTCTCATCAGCCTGGATGATTTCGGTACCGGATACTCTTCCCTGGCCTATCTGCGACGTTTTCCGGTACACAGCCTCAAGATAGATTATTCCTTCGTAAAAGGGGTGCCGCAGAACGTGGAGGACTCTCAGGTGGTTATGGCTATCGTGTCCCTCGCCCATAATCTCAACAAAAGGGCCGTGGCCGAGGGGGTGGAACGCAAGGACCAGTTAGCCTTCCTCCTGGGTCTGGGGGTGGATGAGATCCAGGGCTTCCTCTGCGCCCCGCCTCTGCCGCCGGAGGATTTTCTCCTCTTCGTCCGGGAGTTCGATCCCAAAAGTTGTCTGCCCTGAGGCGGTTGAGGTCCTTGGAAAAAAAGGTTAAGTAGGAAATATGAAAGCTCTGTGGAAGGGAACCCTCACCGTAGCTCTTCTTTCCATTCCGGTAAAGCTCTATACCGCCGTAAGAAAACGTCCCCTTGAATTTCACCTTCTGCATCGAAGCTGTAATACCCCCCTTAAGTATGAACGTTACTGTCCGAGTTGCCGGCGAGAGATCCCTTGGGAGGAGGTAGTGCGTGGTTACGAATACGAAAAGACAAATTTATTCCCTTGGAGGAGGAAGAGCTGGAGGCGGTTTTTCCTAAGATCAACCGGACCATTGAGATCCTTTCTTTTGTGAGGTTCGAGGAGGTAGATGTACTTTATCTGGATCATCCCTATTACCTGGCTCCTCAAGAGGGAGCGGAAGAGGCCTATGTGGTACTTCAGAAGGCCATGGCCAGGACCGGTAAGGCTGCCCTGGTCCGCTTTGCCTTGAGAGAGAAGGAACATCTAGGACTGATCCGTCCCTATCGGCACATTCTGGTGCTTCATACCTTACATTATGCTCAGGAAATAATTCCGCCCGATTTTATTCAGCTTCCCGGACAGCTTCATCTGGATCCCCGGGTTCTTACTCTGGCTGAGGAACTAGTCGAACTTTATAGTGCTTCACCGAAACCGGAGGAATGGGTGGACCGTTCCGCTCAGGCCCTACTGGAGCTTATTCAGAGAAAGATTTCCGGTGGCGAGGTGGAGAAAGCCCCGGTTCAGGAAGCACGCAGGGTAATAAACCTTATGGAAGCCCTGGAGAAGAGCCTGGCCCGAAAAGGTCGAAGGAAGAAAGAGGAGCGTATGGCCGCGTGATCCATGTCTTCTCCCTTTGATTTTTGGCCCTTACGGCCCATGCTAGCGGAAAGGGCTCCTGCTCCTTTTGAGGATCCCGATTATTTCTTTGAGCTCAAGTGGGACGGAACGCGCTGTTTGGCCTTTGTGGAAGGGGATCGGGTGCGGCTCCAGAATCGGAGATTGCGGGATATCACCTATCGATATCCAGAATTGCAGTCCCTTTACCAGTGG